>NZ_JAAGPS010000093.1:0-30830 GCF_017105025.1 Paraburkholderia sp. Ac-20336
CGCGCCGGCGGCTGCCCGGCAGGCGCGCGCCCGCGGCCGACGCGAACGCTTCCATCACGACCTTCAGCCTCGCATCGAACGTGCCACCCGAGGTGGCCGCCGGATCGAGCGCGATAAAGAACTGTCCCGTGCGCGGCGGCCCGCCCACCGGGCCCGAGAACGGCGACGCGGCAATCCCGGGCGTCGCACCGGCGAGGCACGCGGCAAACATCTCGACCATCAGCGCATTGCTGACGCCCTTGTAGCCGCCGGCCGGCGCCATCGAGCCGCCGTCGAGCGCGGCGTCCGCGCTATTGGTGGGACGGCCTTCGCGATCGAGCGCCCAGCCGTCCGGCAAGGGCCGCTTGTCGCGCCGGTGGCGAACCACCTCGCTCTTGGCGACCGTCGACGAACTCTGGTCGATCACGAAATGCACGCCGCCCTCGCCGTCGGGCACCGCCAGCGACCACGGATTGGTGCCGAGCACGGGCGTCGCGCTGCCCCACGGCGCGATCGACGCGGGCGCGTTGGTAAAGCCGAGCGCCACCACGCCTTGCCGCGCAAGCGTTTCCGTGTGATAGGCGAGCACGCCGCAGTTGTACGAGTTCGCCACCGCCATCACGGCGGCGCCGAGCTGCTTTGCAAGCGGCACCAGTTGGGCAAAGCCGAGCCCGATTGCCGGATGCGCGAAGCCGGCGTCCGCGTCGACCCGCACCACGCTGCCGTGCGCCTGCACGGTGGGCACGGCGGCCGGGTTGACCTTGCCGCAGCGCAAGTGCTCGCAGTAGACCGGCAGGTAAGCGAGGCCGTGCGAGGCGATGCCGTCCGCCTCGGCGGCGGCCACCGACACCGCCAGCGCGCTCGCCTGGTCCTGCGAGGCGCCCGCGTTCAGCAGCGCGCGCCGCGCGATAGATTCGATCTCGGCCACCGGCAGTGCGATCCCCGTCGTCATGCTCATGCTCCGTTGGCATCGCCGAACGGCGATACGTCGTCGTCACCACCGCTCGGCGCGGGACCGCCCTCGCTCAATGCCTGATGCAGAAAGCGATGCCAGTTCAGGCCGAGGATGCCGTCGATTTCCGCGGCGCTGAAACCGACACGCTCCAGGCCGCCGCTCACCAGCCCGAAATCGAGATTCGAGCGGAACCACTCGGGTTGCGGCGGGAAGCCCGCCGCGATGCCGTCGTCGGGTTCGGGATGCTTCCAGCGTCCCTCGCGCATCCAGCCGAGCACGCGCGGCGGCTGCTCCTGGCACAGATCGGAGCCGATGCCGATATGCTCGACGCCGATGCGCTCCGCGAGTCCGGCCACCATCCGCGCGAATTCGTCGAGCGTGGTCTGCGAGCCGTGGATCATGTGGCCGGGGTACAGCGACAGCCCGAGCAGGCCGCCGGATTGTCCGAGCGCGTCGAGCACCGCGTCCGATACGTTGCGCTGCGTATTGCGCCAGGTGTAGGGATTGCCGTGGCTCACGACGACCGGGCGCGCCGAATACTCGATCGCGTCGAGCATCGAGCGCTCGGCCGCATGCGACATATCGACGATCATGCCGAGCCGGTTCATCTCGCGCACGACCTCGCGCCCCATGTTGGTGAGCCCGCTGTCGTTGCGCTCGGTCCAGCCCGTGCACAGCAGCGACTGGTTGTTGTACGCGAGCTGCATGAAGCGGATACCGAGCCGATGCAACACCTCGACGAGGCCGATATTGGCTTCGATCGGCGACGGATTCTGCAGCCCGAACAGAATCGCCGTGCGGCCGCTGTCGATCACCGCGTCCATCTCGGTGCCCGAACCCGCGAAGCCGATCAGGTCGCCGTGCACATGGAAGCGGCGGTTCCATTCGACCAGCAGATCGACGGTGTCGCGAAAGTTCTCGTGATAGGCAACCGTGACGTGCACGGCGGACACGCCGCCGTCGCGCATCTGCTCGAACACCTTGCGGGACCAGCGTGCGAACTGCATCCCGTCGATGACGATCCTCTTCGAAGGCGTGACGGCGCGATTCATTCGGCCTCTCCAGCGTGAATGTACGAAGTCTTGACGGTGGTATAGAACTCGACCGCGTAGCGGCCCTGCTCGCGCGGCCCGTAGCTCGACTGCCGGGTGCCGCCGAACGGCACGTGGTAGTCCGTGCCGGCGGTCGCCAGATTGACCATCACGCAACCGGAGCGCGAACGCTCGCGAAAGGCCGAGGCGCGCGCGAGCGAACGCGTGACGATCCCGGCCGTCAGCCCGAACGGCGTGTCGTTCGCGATATCGACCGCTTCGTCGAAATCGTCGGCGCGAATCACGCAGGTGATCGGCGCGAACATTTCTTCCTGGTTGATCCGCATCGCGTTGTGGGTACGCGCGAACACGGCCGGCTCCATGTAGTAGCCGGGCGTCTCGCGTTCGACGCGCGTGCCGCCGCACAGCCGCGTCGCGCCTTCCTGCGCGGCCAGTTCGACGTAGGCCAGATTCGCTTCGAGCTGCTGCTCGCTGACCACCGGGCCGATCTGCGTGCCCGCTTGCAGCGCATGCCCGACCTTCAGTTCGAGCGTGCGCGCGACCAGCTTTTCGACGAACGCGTCATGCACGCGGTTGTGCACGACGAGCCGCGACGAGGCCGTGCACTTCTGCCCGGTGCCGCCGAACGCGCCGTTCACCGCGAGCGACACGGCGAGGTCCAGATCGGCGTCGTCCATCACGACGAGCGCGTTCTTCGAGCCCATTTCCATCTGCACGCGCGTCAGGTTACGCACGGCCGCCGCCGCCACGCCGCGCCCGACTTCGAGCGAGCCGGTGAAGGTAACCGCCGCCACGCGCGGGTCTTCGACGAGCCGCTGGCCGACCTGGCGGCCGCTGCCCATCACGAGGCTCATGAGCCCCTTCGGAATCGCCTGACGCGCGATGATCTCGGTCAGCGCGACCGCGCTCGCCGGCGTGAGATTCGCCGGCTTCCACACGACCGCATTGCCGAAGGCCAGCGCGGGAGCGATCTTCCAGCTCGCCGTCGCGATCGGGAAATTCCACGGCGACACCACGGCGACGACGCCGATCGGCTCGCGGCGCACGTCGACGTCGACGCCCGCGCGCACCGACGCGACCGCATCGCCCGGCTGGCGCAGCACTTCGCCGGCGAACCAGGTAAAGAACTGGCCGGCGCGATACACCTCGCCCACGCCTTCGGCGCGCGGCTTGCCTTCTTCCCGCGAGAGCAGCTCGCCCAGTTCGCCCGAGCGCGCCATCAGTTCGCGGCCGACCGCGTCCAGCACGTTGGCGCGCGCCTCGAGTCCGGTCGCGGCCCACACCCGCTGCGCCTCACGCGCACTATCGAGCGCGGCATCGAGTTGTGCCGCGCTGGCCTGGGCGTAACGGCCAATCACGTCGTTCGTGTCCGACGGGTTCAGGTTCTCGATGAAGTCCGTGGCACTTTGCCATTCGCCAGCTATGAAGTTAGGTTTGATATCCACTCTTCTCACCAAAAAATGTTTCCGTGACATCTATAAGACGGCATCAATTTGTTTCAGTCAATTCTAATAAACTATACTTTTGTTCAGGTTTTCTGAAACGGAGACGAACGTGCCGAATCTGATGCAGTACCGTGTCCTGGTGGCGGTGGCCGAAACCGGCGGCATTCGCGCGGCGGCGGAGCGGATTCACCGCACGCCGTCGGCGGTGTCGATGACGCTCAAGCAGCTCGAAGACGAAATCGGCGGTGCGCTGTTCGAGGGCGAGCGCAAGACGCGCTTGACGCGCTTCGGGGAGTTCGTGGTGGATCGCGCGCGCGATCTTCTGGAGCACAACAGGCGCGTGGATCGTTCGATCAGTTCTTTTATTCACAATGGCGCGGGCAGCATCGAGATTGCGGTGCTGCCGTCCATTTCGCTGACGTTCCTGCCGCGCGCCTTGCAGATTTTCCGCGCCGAGAAAGATGCCGCGGTCGTGCGCGTGCGCGACCTCGACTCTCAGGCGATTGCCGAGGCCGTGAGCCGTGAAGTCATCGATTGGGGTATTGCGAGTTCGCGCCGCTTGCCGGACATCGACGTCCAGCTGCTGTTTTCCGAGCCGCTATCGCTCGTCGTGCGCGAGGACGACCCGCTCTGCAAGATAGACGGACCGATCCCGTGGGACGCATTGCGCGACCGCTCGTTCGTCGGCAACGGGATTTGCGACGGTATCGATACGCCCGCGTTTCTCTCGATCAACGAGCATCAGATCATGCATGCGCGCAGTGTGATGTCGCTTTTGTCGATCGTGCGGGAAGGCATCGGCATCACCGTGCTGCCGAGCCTGACGCGCATCGGCGGCGTGGGCGGCGTGCGCTTCCTGTCGATCGACGATCCGAAGGCGAGACGCAACGTCTGCCTGCTGTCCCGCTCGGACCGCAACATGTCGCCGGCCGCGCGAAGCTTCGCGCGGGTCTTGCGCGATCTGATCGCGGAACATGCGGGCGAATACGGGCTCGATATATAGCCGCATGTGCCGCATGTGCCGCATGTGCCGCATGTGCCGCATGTGCCGCGCGGGCACGCCGGCCATGCAGGCGGGTCGATCTAGGCTCGCGCCGCGACCGAGCGCGCCATCAGCGCCGCCGCGCCGAGATAGTTGGTCGGGTCCGTCAACGCCTTCAGCTTCGCGTCGTCGAAGCGCTCGCGGATCGATTCGTTGTCCTTGAGTACGTCGTACAGCGTGCGGCCATTTTCGATCGCAACGCGACACGCGTCGTACACCACGTCGTGCGCATGCTGACGCCCGATGGCAGGCGCGAGCCCCATCATGACCGCTTCCGCGACGATCAAACCGCCCGTCAGGTCCAGATTGCGCCGCATGCGCGCGCTGTCGACCTGCAAGCCGCGCAGCATGAAATTCGCCTGGAACAGCGCGCTCGCCGCGAGCAGGAAGCTCTCCGGCACCGCGCTCCATTCGAGATGCCACGGCCCGGTGGCGCGCTCGAAATCGTGCATCGTGCCGTCCAGCATCAGCGCCGCGCGCTCGCGCAGCATCTTCGCCGCCGCGAACATCAGCTCGCTCGAAATCGGATTGCGCTTTTGCGGCATCGTCGAACTGGCGCCGCGGCCAGGCACGAACGGCTCCGCGACTTCGCCGAATTCCGAGGCCGCCATCATCATCACGTCGAGCGCGATCTTGCCGAGCGAGCCGCCGATGCCCGCGAGCACCGAGACGAGTTCGTACAGTCCGTCGCGCGCGACGTGCCAGGTGATCTCGGGATCGCGCAGCCCCAGTTCCTCGGCAAAAAGCCGCCGCGTATCGAGCGCGCGCTCGGGGTCGCCGAGCGACGCGAGCGTGCCCGCCGCGCCGCCGAACTCGACCATCAACGCGCGCGCTTTCATCTGCTGAAGACGCTCGGCATGACGATTGAGCGCCGACAGCCAGACCGCCGCGCGAAACCCGAACGTGACCGGCAGCGCGTGCTGAAGATGCGTGCGGCCCGCCGTCACCGTGTCGGCATGTTTGAGCGCGAGTTCGCGCAACGCCTCACGCACTTCGTCGAGCTGCTTTTCGATCAGCGCGACGCCGCGCGCGCATTGCAGCATCGTCGCGGTGTCCATGATGTCCTGGGTCGTCGCGCCCCAGTGCAGATAACGCCCCGCCTCGCCGCACATCTCGCTCACCTGCTTGACGAGCGGCAGGATCGGATAACCGACGATCTCGGTTTCATGGCGCAGCTTCTCGAGGTCCAGCTTGCCGAAATCGGCCTTCGCCGTGATGTCGCTCGCGGCGTCGCCGGGAATCAGGCCGGCCTTCGCCTGCGCGCGGGCCAGCGCGGTTTCCGCGTCGATGCAGCGGCGCAGATACGCCTCGTCGGAGAACACTTCGCGCATCTCGGGCGTGCCGAACATGTCGCGGAACAATGCCGAATCGAAAACAGTCGTTGCCATGACGGGCTCCTTGAATGCCTTTATTGAGTTCGCGATTTACTGAGCGCTTTACTGCGCGATTGACTTCGCGCTTTACTTCGAAAGACGCGCCAGCCACGGGCGCAGACCGTCCTTCTCTTCGAGGCCGAAGCCCGCCGCGTCGGTCGGGCGCACCAGCCCGCCGCCGATGCCGCAGCCGGCCGGATAACCGCCGAACGGCTGGAACACGCCCGGGTACGCCTCGCAGCCGCCCAACTCCAGGCCGACGGCGATATGCAGGTTGATCAGATGGCCGCCATGCGGATACGCCTGCGCCCGGTCGAAGCCGTGACGCTCGATCAGCTCGATCATGCGCGCGTATTCGGTGAGGCCGTACGCGAGCCCCGCGTCCATCTGGAAGATGTCCTTGCCCGGACGCATGCCGCCGAACAGCGCGAGATTCTTCACGTCCGGCACGGAGAAAAGATTCTCGCCGGTCGCGATACGTCCCGCGTAGGCCTGCGCAACCTGCCGGTTCAGATCGAAGTCGAGCGGATCGCCGATCTCTTCGTACCAGCGCAAGTCATACGGCGCGATGGCTTTCGCGTAGGCGAGCGCCGTCTCCAGATCGAAGCGGCCGTTCGCGTCGACGGCCAGACGCTGGCCTTCGCCCGCGACCGTCAGCGCCGCTTCGATACGGGCGAGATCGGTCTTCAGGTCCGCGCCGCCGATCTTCATCTTGAAGGCATCGAAGCCCATCGCGCGATAGCCGCTGAACTCGTCGGCGAGACGCTGCACGCTATCGTCCGGGTAGTAGTAGCCGCCCGCCGCGTACACGTTCACGCCTTCGCGCTTGCCCGCGCGGCCGTAATGGCGCGCGATCGTCACATAGGCCGGCTCGTCGCGCAGCTTCGCGTTCAGGTCCCATACGGCGAGTTCGAGGGCGCCCGCCGCCGCCGCGCGGTCGCCATGACCGCCCGGCTTTTCGTTGCGCAGCACGGTCTTCAGCACCGCTTCCGGATCGAACAGCTCGCCGCTCGCGTCGAGCAGCGTCTCGGGTGCGGCGGCTTCGAGGCGCGGAATCATGCGCTCGCGCAGGATGCCGCCCTGCGCGAAGCGGCCGATCGAATCGAACGCATAGCCGATCACCGGCTTGCCGTTGCGCACCACATCGGTTTCGAGCGCGACCAGCGACACATCGTGCTCCGCGAAACTCACGAGCGCGTTCGCGACATTGCCTTCGAGCGGAACTGAAATTTCCCTGACGGACGTAATACGCATCATTTTTCCTTTGAGATTCCGAATTCAGATGACCTTGCCGGGCGCGACGCCGAACACGCGCTGATATTCGCCGCGCGCCTTGCTCTCGTCGAACTCGCCGGTGGACTTCGCGATCACGAGCGTGGCGACGCTATTGCCCATCGCGTTGCAGATCGACACCGCCTGCGAGGTGAAGCGGTTGATGCCGAACAGGATCGGCAAGCCTTCGACGGGCAGGATGCCCGACGCGGTGACGGTCGCCGCGAAGACGATGAAGGTGCCGCCCGACACCGTCGCGGCGCCCTTCGACGTGACGAGCATCAGCACGAGCAGGCCGAGCTGCTGATGCAGATCGAGATGCACGCCGTACGCATTCGCGATGAACATCACGCACAGCGACATATACACCGAGGTGCCGTCGAGATTGAACGCGTAGCCCGTGGGCAGCACGAGACCCGTCGACTGGCGCGAGCAGCCGAGCCGTTCGAGCTTTTCGAACAGACGCGGCATCGCGCTTTCCGACGAGGCCGTCGCGAACAGCAGGAAGATCTCGTCCTTGAAGTAACGCAGATAGCGAAAGATATTGAAGCCGTAAATCCGCAGGATGACGCCGAACACCACCACCACGACGAAGGCCAGCGTCAGATACATCACGACGAGCAGATAGCCCAGCTCGATCACCGCATTCATGCCGCTGCTGCCGATCGCAAACGCGATCGAGCCGAATGCGCCGAGCGGCGCGAACTTCATGATGACGTCGACGAACTTGAAGAAGCACTCCGACATGCGCGACAAACCGCCTTCGACGCTTTCGCGCGAGTCCTTGTTCAGCATCAGCAGCGCGGCGCCGAAGCCGATCGAGATCACCAGCACCTGCAGCAGCGAACCGTTCGCGAACGCGCCGACGAAGTTGTCGGGAAACAGCGTGAGCAGGAAGTGTTCGAGCGACATCGGCCCGGCCTTGCCGTATTGCGCATGCACCGCGGCGGCGGCTTCGCTGCTCTGCGTGAGATGCATGCCGAGGCCCACGCCCGACAGATTGGCCACCACCATGCTGATGGCGAGCGCGACGGTCGACACGATCTCGAAGTAGATCAGCGCGCGCAGGCCGATGCGCCCCACGTTCTTCAGATCGCCGGCCGCCGCGATGCCGAGCACGACGTTCAGAAACACCAGCGGCGCGACGATCATCTTGATGAGCCGCAGGAAGATGTCGCCGAGCACCTTCATGTCCACCGCGAGCTTCGGCGCGATAAAGCCGAGCGCGATGCCCGCCACGATACCGACCACGATCTGCACGCCGAGCCGCGCATAGAACGGCGTCTTGCGGCGCGCCTGCGGCGGCTTAGCCTCTAAGTTAGGGTGATTCGCACTCTCGCCATGCACAGCCATGCCCATCTCCTGTCACGACGGCTTTCCAAGGTCTGGACAGCCGCTTAATATGTCCGTACTTTATGAATATGTACGGACTATATTGAGACATGCTGGACGGGTCAACCAGGGGTTTACGCGAACCGACGGGGTTCGCGCCGCCGGTGCCCCGCTTGGCAACGCCGGCGCGCGCGGCTAGCATTAGCCCGCCGCGCCATGCACGCGGCCCAAGGAAAGCAAAGAGGAAGAAGGAAGATTCAGATGAAACCGCGATATGCCGAACTGGCCGAGCAACTCATTCAGGCTATCGGAGATGGCACGTTCGAAGTGGGCTCCGCGCTGCCGAGCGAACTCGATCTGTCGGCGCAATATGGCGTGAGCCGCGCGACCGTGCGTTCGGCGCTGGAACGCGTGCAGGAACTCGGGCTGATTTCGCGCCGCAAGCGCGCGGGCATTCGCGTCGAGGCGAGCAAGCCGCGCGTGGCGTTCGAGCAGTCGCTCTCGAGCGTCGAGGATCTGGTGCAGTTCGCGGTCGTCACCGAGCGCCATGTCCAGTCGGTGATGGAGATTTCGGCGAGCCCGTCGCTCGCGGCGCAGCTCGGTGTCGCCACCGGCTCGCGCTGGCTGCGCACGGAAATGCTGCGCGTCGATCCGACCAAACCGGACCGGCCGATCTGCTGGACCGACGTCTATCTCGAACCGGCGCTCGGCGCGGGCATCCGGCGCGAGCTACGCAAAAGCTCGGGACTGATCTGCGAAATGGTCGAGCAGCGCTTCGGCCGCGTGGTGCGCGAGGTGCGCCAGGAAATTCGCGCGATCGGCGTTCCGGCGCGCGTGGCGAAGCAGCTCGGCGCGACGGCCGACGAGCATGCGCTGGAGATCACGCGCCACTATATCGACGAGCATGGCATCGTTTTCGAGGCCACCGTCAGCGTGTTGCCGGCTGACCGCTTCACTTATGCGCTGCAGTTGCGGCGTCATGACTGAGCCATCGCGCCGGACTCGCTCGCCTTGCGCAGATTGCCCGCCTTCGACCACGCCTTTGCCCACATTAGCCGCGTTGCCCGTCGGCAGGCGGGCTCTGCCGCTTCAGGTCACCTTCAGCGCCACGCCCTCGTCATCCGATGATTTCATCGTCATCGGTTCGACCGGGCCGACAACGAACAGATACGCACCGGCGCCAATCACGCAGAAGGCGCCCGCCGTTACGAGCGGAATCAGGAACGAGCCGTGGGTGAGCGTCAGCATCACGCCGGTGAACGTCGAGGTGAGAATCCCCGCGACGTTCGAAGCCGTGTTCTGAATCGCGCTGATCGTCGCGACATGGCGCGGCGTGGGCGCGACATCGCCCGGCAGCGACCAGGCGTTGGCGGACACGAAGGACAGGCTCACATAGGTCACCGAAAAGAGCACGATCGCGAGCAAGGGGCTTTGCGCGAAGGCGCATAGCACGATGCATGACGACAGCAGCATGCCGCCGACGAGGCAGGTCTTGCGCGCGGCGGTCATGCTCCAGCCGCGCCGGAACAGCGCATCGGACGTGGCTCCGCCGATCCGGCCGCCTGGAATCGCGCACAGCGCCGGAATCATGCCGAGTGTGCCGAGCTGCGCGAGCGAGAAGCCGCGCGCTTCCATCAGATAGCTCGGAAACCACGTGATGAAGAAGTACTTCACGAAGTTCATGCAGAAGAAGCCGAGCATCATGCCGAGCACCGTGCGATGCGAAAGCAGCGCGCCCCATCGCACCGGCTTCGCAGGCTCGTCATGACGAAGGGCATCGCCGCGTGCAGGGACCCTTTCAGGTGCCTTCTCATAGGCCCTCTCGGGTGCCTTCTCAGGTGCCCGATGCATGCCGGGCGCGCCGGCGCTGCGTGCGCGCGTCGATCGGTCGAGCGTACCGGTACGGGATCGAAACTGGCACGCATCCGACACGGAGCTATGTCGACGCCCATCGCGCGGCGCTCGACTGGATACAAGAGCATGCGAAAGAGCAGCGGGGATGAAAAGCCTCGCCGAAGCGAGGTCGAACTCATTACGGCTGCGTGGGCTTTTCTGCTATATGCCGCTTTGCGCGGATTCGGATAATTGCATCCTCGACATCGGACCAAAACTCACGGCAGCGGATGCGGTAGCAAATTACGTTGGCATCATAGCGCGCCCGATATATCAAGGAGCTTTCCCGCTTTGATAGATTGCGTTTTATTTCATCCACAACCCACTCAGTATCGAAAGTAAGCCAGGCGGGGGGCACTGGCGTTAGGACATTAGGCCCGCAAACCGGCGCAACCTCTCTGAAAAAAATATCTTTCAATTCTTCAATCGGAAATTGCGCGATCTTTTCAGCCCAATAGTCATAGTCAATTTCATTGTCCACGAAAAACTCCGACATTACCTGCCATACGTTTTCCCGGTCAGTGTCAGCTATCGAATTCTCCATGCCTGAAATTCCTTCACTTCGTCCAGGTAGCCGTCATACGCTATATCCGTGACCGTAGCCGCTGCCGTCGAGCCGATGATAAGAACCGCGATTGCGCAAAACGGCGCACCCGGCCCGCATATAGACCCAACGGCCATACTTGCCAATGCGGCACCTGTCATACCGCCTTCAAGGATTGTTCCCTGTCGCGCCGTCTCCGTAACCTTGTCATCTGCTCCTGCGATGGCCCACACGGCAAGGGCATCCGTTACGAGTAGCCCAACCTTTCCCGCTGTTCGCATCCGCGCCGTCTTCGCGTTGACCTTCGCGTTGCTTCGCCCTGCCGCCTCAATAGCTGCATAGTAAGCCTGGTCCTTTTCTTCGCTCGTCAAGCTGCGAAATGGCTTTGAGAAAAGCCGATTTGCGTAACGATCCAGAATGGCCTCATAGCTGATACCTTGGCCTTTCATGCCCTGCGCACGGGCTAGACCCCATGCCGAAGTTACCTTCCGGGTTTCTTCCATGATCTGATTACGCATTGTGTTGCAGAACTCCGCACCTTCTGCAACCGTCATACGCCCGGAATTTACTTCATCCTGAACCATTTCACTCATTCTTTTAACGCCTGCATCATAACGCGTGCGGACGTTAGCGTCGCTAATCGCTGAACTGGAAAAGTAGAACCCGGCTGCTTCCAAGGCATGGCGAGTGTCCTTAAGAATATCGGTTTGCAACGAATGCTCTTGTTTCGTCTGAAACGGCCCGCTGCGAACAATAGACGGATTAGCTTGAACCTCTGACATACTTACCTCGCGATTGCTGAGGGAATTGATTCTGTTACAGACCCGGACGCGCCCGCGCTGTCGCGCGGCAATAGTTTGATGCGGGTGCAAGCATTTCCATTGTCGGCACGCTCGAATCGAACAACGTTGCTTGCGTCAAATGTCCCGTACTCACTCGACCCGTCCGCGAAATGCGCTACGCAACGCAGCCCATCGAAGTTTCCCAACTCAGTTAAAGTGAAACTGATCCAGTGATTGACGGCGGCCGCAGGCGCGATTGGCCCTCTAGTCGTGTCTTCGTCGCCCCGGTCGGTAATTCTCCAGCTTGTGCCATAGATCGCGATGATTCTCGGACGGTTGGCGCATTTGCAAAGGACGATATCGCCGCCGACCGCTTGACGCCGCCCGCCGTTCACGTTGTCAATCAGGCGATGCCGGTCGCTTACGCCTGCCCCGTAAGTGATTTGGCCGAAGCTGTCGCAAGCGGGACAATATGCCTTGTCGCCGATGAAAGCGAGGCGACGGCGCTTGCCGTCTTCGCGCGTATCGATACGCTGCTGAGAGAGGCCGGAATCGTGATCGAGGAAGCGCAGGAACAGGCCGCCCGATACACGCATCGCTCTAGCTATCACGGAATATGTCTCGCGTAGCGGGACTGACATCGCAACACGGAGGCGCGGCCTCGATACGCGCCGTGCCGGCCTGCGCCCTCGAGAACGCACGGCATTTTCGGAACTTCGCACCCACGGAGACACGGTATGAAACGCGTTTTGATCACGGGCTCGGCCGCTCAGATCGGCAAGGTTTTGCGCGCCGGCCTGCAAGGACGATATCGCCTGCGCCTCGCTGACATCGCGCCGCAAGCCGCCGCCGGTGCCGCGAGGAAGTCGTCACGACAGACATCACCGAACTCGACTCGCTGCTGCCGCTGATGGACGGCATCGATACGGTCGTCCACCTCGCGGGCATCCCGGACGAAAGCACGTGGGAAAAAATCCGCGACATGAATATCGACGGTTGCTACAACGTATTCGAGGCGGCCCGGCGCGCGGGCGTGAAGCGCGTCGTGTTCGCGAGTTCCAATCACGCGGTCGGTTTCCACCGCCGCGACCGCCTGATCGACGACACGGTCGCGCCGCGTCCGGACAGCCGCTACGGCGTGTCGAAAGTGTTCGGCAAGGCGCTCGGGCGCCTCTATGCGGACAAGTACGGCCTGTCGGTCGCGTGCATGCGCATAGGCTCGTTTCGCCCCGATGACGAGCCTGCCGCGCCGCGCCATCTATCCACCTGGATCAGCCATCGCGACATGGTGCAGCTTGCGCAACGTTGCATCGATGCGCCCGACTATCACTTCGTGGTCGTATATGGGGTATCCGGCAATGCGCGCAATCGCTGGAGCAACGCCAACGTGCACCTGCTCGGCTACGCACCCGAGGACGACGCGGAGCGGCACGCGGCACGGATTGCCGCGAACGGCGCGTCAGAGGACGCAACGGAAGCGCTATTTCACGGCGGCTTCGGCTGTCGGGTGGAATTCGCCGGCGACGCCTCGCGCATCGACTGAGCGAAGCCGCAACACGCTCGCGTACGCTAGGCCGACGCGAGCCGTTCTGTCTGCCGCTTGAAGACCGGCGACACGCTGCTGTTGCGGCCGAGCTCGTCCGCGGCCAGTTGCAACGCGGCGCCCAGTTCTTCCATGCGCGCCTCGGTCAGCCGCGTCATCGGCCCGGCGATGATGAGCGTGCCGAGAATCTCGCCGCGCGGATCGCGCACGCAGGTCGCCATCGAATTCATCGCGGGCAGGAAGACGTTGGTCGTGATCGCGAAGCCGCGTTTCTTCGCCGCCTTGACGTGAGTCAGCACAGCCTTGATCGTGGTCGGCGCCGCGGGCCCGAAATTGGCGGGATTGGGCAAGCCCTGCTTGCCGAGCAGGCGGATCGCATCGTCTTCCGACTTCGTCGCGAGCCATGCATAGCCCGCCGCGCTGCACCAGATACGCACGGGCGCGCCCATCTCCGGGTCATAGCGCAGGCCTTGCGTCGCGCCCTGCGCCTTGGCGACGTAGACGAGCTGATCTTCGTCCAGCAGCGCGAGGCGAACCAGTTCGCCGCTCTGCGCCGCGAGGCGCTCCAGCGTGGGCTGCGCAATGTCCGTGATGCCGCCCGCGCTGAGAAAGCGCAGACCGAGCGACACCACCTGCATCGTCAGCGTGAATTCATCGTGCCGCTCGTCCCGGCGCACGTAGCCTTCTTCCATGAGATCGGCGAGCAGGCGATGAGTGGCCGATAGCGGCGCATTCGCGGCAACCGACAACTCCGACAGCGTGCGGCCGGCCGGATAAAGGGAAAGCTCTTCAAGGATGCGGAAGGTCCGCTCGATGATGGCGCTCACGACGAATCCTCTCCTCAATGGTCAAGCGGATAAAAGCGTACGAAATAGTATGTCGAAGTTCTTTCCAAATTGGAATAGCCTTACAGGAAAGCGCTGCACACTTTGCCGGCGCGCCGGGTCTCACGAGGCCGGCTGGCAACGCCCTACCGCTTCGAAAAACGAGGTGACCAGCGGCGTGTCCTGCCGTTCGCGCAGACAGCAGACATGAATATGCGTCGTGATGGGGTTGCCCTTGATCCTGACCTTGTGCAGCCGCCCGTCGGGAATGTATTCCGACTCCGACATGGTGCCGACGCCGAGACCGCGCGCAATCGATTCGCGCAGCGCTTCGCGGCTGCCGATCTCCATCGAGATGCGCGCCTTCAGGCCGATCTTGTCGAGCGCGTCTTCCAGCGCCCGGCGCGTGGTCGAGCCCTGCTCGCGCATCAGCAGCGGCACTTCGGCCAGTTCCCGCAAATCGATCTCGTCGCGTTGCGCGAGCGGATGCGCCGCGTTCACGCAGGCGATCACGGGATAACGCGCGTACGGCTGCATATAAAAGTGCTCGTTTTCGAGCGCGCTCGCAATCGCGCCGACATCGCACACCGCCAGCACGCCGACGTCGCACACGTAGTTGTCGAGGTCGCGCAGCACCTCTTCCGAATTGCCGAGCGTCACCGACAGGTTCATCGCCGGGCGCAACTCGTGATAGGCCTCGATCATGTCGATGATGTGATACGGCCCCACCGCGCCGATCTTCAACGTGCCGTGCACGAGTTCGCCGCTGTCGCGCAGCAGCGAACTCGCGTCCCCTTCGAGGCTCGCCATCTGCCGCGCGATGGTCAGGAACTCCAGACCGACGCTCGATAGATCGACGCGCCGGCCACGCCGGTGAAACAGCTGCACCGCGTATTCCTGCTCGATCGCCTGGATTTGCGAGGTGATCGTGGTCTGACTGGTCGACAGCGCCTTGGCGGCCGCCGTAAAGCCGCCGTACTGGACGACGGCGAGAAAGGCGCGAATCTGTATCAGGGTCATGGCGCGTTTGATCTGTTTTTTCGGTCGATTCACCGAATTTTTTCGGAAATTTCGATGATATCCGCGCCATGTGACAGATTGATTCCATGACCGCCCGCATCTCCCGCGCGCTTCGGGGAATACCCTCAATTCCCGGAAACAACTTGCAAAGTGGAAGTCACTTCCATAATATGCGACGCATGTAAAGGCGTGAACCGCGAGCGCGACATGCGCGTCCGGCGCGTCTTCGTCACCCGCACATCAGGCCACCAGGAGGAAAACCCCATGACCGCCAGCACCCACGGACTACTCGCAATATGGAGCACCGTTCAGGAGCCGTTCGAAACCGATTATCTGCACTGGCTCACGCGCGAGCACATATTCGAACGGGTCGGGGTGCCGGGTTTTCTCTCGGGCCGCGCGTACCGCCGGCGCGACAGCGCCCCGTCGGAATACGTGATCGTGTACACGCTGGAGAACGCCGCCGTCATGGCGAGCGAGGGATATATCGAACGACTGAACAATCCGACGCCGTGGACCCAGAGCGTCATGCCTCACCTCGGGCAGTTTCGTCGCGGCGGCGGCACGACGATCGTGCGTGCGGGCCAGCCCGGCGCTTTCGGTTCGCGCCTCGCGATCGCACGCTTCGACAGGTTGCCCGCCGCGGTCACGCAGGAAGCGCTCGACGCGATCGCGGCCCTCGATCGCGTGACGCAGACGTGGGTCATGACCGTCGCGCCGGATGCCACCTCGATCGCCACCCGCGAAAAGTCGATGCGCACGGGCACGGAAGGCATCTTCAACAGCGTCATGGCGGTCGAGGCACTGGACGACGCCTCGCTGAATCGGGCGACCGACGCCGCCCAGGCGTTGACGCGTCACGACTGCCGCTTCGAGCCGTACGACTTGGTTTTTTCCTTTAGCAAGACTCATTAATTCCAGGCCCATGCCGATGCACGGCCATGCCGCGTCGCGAGCCGGGTCTTGCGCTGCGGCATGCCGCACACCCAGGCCCATGACAATTCAGGAGACAGCATATGTCAGACGTCAATGTCGGATCGTTTGCCGGCGACGCGATGCAGCAGGCCCAAACCCTCGAGCGCGCGGTCGTCAAGGCTAGAAACAGGCTGGTGCCGTTCCTGCTGCTGATGTTCGTCCTCGCGTTCATCGACCGGGTCAACGTCGGCTTCGCCAAAGCGCATCTGCAGGACGCGACGGGCATCAGCGACGCCTCTTATGCCTTCGGCGCCGGGCTGTTTTTCATCACATATTTTCTCTTCGAAGTACCGAGCAATCTCGGCCTCAACCGTTTCGGCGCGAAGATCTGGATGTGCCGGATCATGGTCACCTGGGGCATCATCTCCACCGGCGCGGCCTTCATCAACGGCAACGTCTCGTTCTATCTCCAGCGGCTCCTGCTGGGCGCGGCCGAAGCCGGGTTCTTCCCCGGCATGGTCCTGTTCCTGACTTTCTGGTTCCCGGCGAAATGGCGTCTGCCGATCATCGCGCTGTTCTATTGCGGCACACCGCTCTCGTTCGTCATCGGCGCGCCGATCTCCAGCGCGATCCTCGGCATCGGTGCGCATCTCGGTCTTGAGGCGTACCAGTGGATGTTCGTCATCGAGGGGCTCGCCTCGGTCGTGGTCGGCATCTGGGCGTTTTTCTATCTCAGCGACAAACCGCAAAACGCACCGTGGCTCGATCAGCGCGAACGCAACGCACTGACGGCGGCCATCGAGGAAGAGGAACGCAAAAAGATCGCGGCGGGCCCGCACAGCATACTGGCCTGCCTGCGCGACGTCGGACTGCTGCGCTTCATCATCACGTACATTCTGATCGTGATGACCAATACCGTGATCCAGTTTTTCATGCCCTCGCAGGTCGCGAAGCTCATTGGACAAAACACCGGCGCACTGGTCGGCGTGATCGTGGCATTGCCGTGGTTCTGCGCGCTGATCGCCGTGCTGGTATTGCCCTCGCTCGCCAACAAATACCAGCGCAGCCGCTGGTGGGGCGCCGCCGGCCTCGTGGCGGCCGCCATCGGCCTGCTCGGCTCGCTCTCGCATTCGCCGACGCTGGCGGTGGCCGCGCTGTGCTTCTCGCTCGCGGGCCTCTATGGGTCGCAGCCGATCTTCTGGCAGTCGCTGACCAAATATCTCGGCGGGATGTCGGCCGTCGCCGGCATTGCCGCCGTCAACGCGATCGGCAACCTCGGTGGGTTCTTCGCGCCCAATATCCGCTCGATCACGGTATCGCTGTTCGGTTCCGCCGACCTTGGCACGGTTGCGCTGGCGTTCACGACGTTCCTCGGCGCCTTGCTGTTCCTCTTCCTGCCGCGCGGCGCGGCCATCACGAACTCAGCCGATTGAGCCGGCACGATCGCGTGGCGTAGCGTGGCATCGCGCCATGCTACGTCATGGCACGTGCCGACCCTCGCAGACTTCAGGTATCGACAGGACATCATGGAAAGACAGTATTCCTTAGCCCACCTCACGGTATTGCATCTCGCCCCCGCGGATGCGATACGCGTTGCCGCCCGCACCGGCTACGACTGCGTCGGCCTGCGCCTGATTCCCGCGCTGCCCGGCGCCCCGGCCTACCCATTGATGAACGATCGCGACATGTTGCGCGAGACGCTCGCCTGCATGCGCGACACCGGCGTGCAGGTATTCGACGTCGAGATCGTGTGGCTGTACGGAACGTTTTCGGTCGACCACTACAGCAGCTTTCTGGAAACGGCGGCCGAACTCGGCGCGCGCAGCATTCTCGTCGGTGGCGGCGATCCCGACGAGCAGCGCCTCGCCGATTCCTATGCGAGGTTCTGCGAGGCGGCCAGGCCGTTCGGGCTCAATGCCGATCTGGAATTCATGCCCTGGTCGACGGTCCGCAATGCCGCCGACGCGCAGCGCATCGTCAAGCTCGCGGGCCGGCCGGCCAATGCGGGCATCCTGATCGACGTGGTGCACTTCGAACGCTCCAATACGTCGCTCGACGACCTGCGGGCGCTACCCGGCGATCTGCTGCACTATCTCCAGCTATGCGACTGCCCGGCCGGCATTCCGCCGACGATGGACAGCGTGATCCATACCGCGCGTCACGAACGTTTGCTGCCGGGCGAAGGGGGCATCGACCTGAAGGCGTTGTTGTCGAGCACGCCCGCCGGCCTGCCGGTCTCCATCGAACTGCCCAATGACTTTCGCATCCCCGCGCTCGGCTACGAGGAATGGGCACGACGCGCGCTCGTTGCGGCGAAGAACCTGTAACGAACCGCCCGATAACGGGCCGACGTTTTCGCGCGGTGATGCGGACGGCCACCGCGCGCCGTGCCGAAGCCTGACCGAAAACAGACATAGCATGACGCCGTCGTGACACCGTCCTGTGCACCGGCCGCGCGAATAATCATAATGAAATGACTTCGGCGCAGAATGAAGTTTGCCGAAGTCCGTGCGGACGAAATCATGCCGGGCGCCATCTCCGTGGCCCATGTGCGGCCCATGCATGGCGCGGGCGCGATTCAGCGCTCACTTCACGGCGAATTTTTTAAGCATCCTCTGAGCAAAAATCGGCTGTGCGCGCTCTGCACGCCGAGCCAGCTTCTGGCAATCTTTCACTAGCAGCCGGTCGTCGCGCGTGACGCGGCGCCGGGCATTTCGCCGTCAATGCCGGTTCACCCACAGACCAGGCAGGCGCGGTTTGTCATCCTGTCGATTCAGGCGTCCGAAGGAGTTCGCCATGTCGGTCTATGTCGATGAAGGGTTCCGGCCCTGTGTCACGGAATGCGCGACAGTCGCGTTCCGCGTGTGCTGCGACGATCGCGCGCAGATTTTCGAGGTCAGCGCCGATGCGCTCGTGAAGTTCTGCGGCGCGGCGAGCCGGCGCAAGCAGGACCTGCTCGTCGCATTCGAGGATGCGCAGCAGGAAATTCTTTCGGTTGCCGCGCAGAGATGGAAGTTCGTGCCGACCGAATCGGTACGGCTCGATCTCGACGAATTCCGTTTGGTCAGACATTAGGCACAGTGTCACCGCACGCAGCGGCCCGCGCGAAAGCGAAGCGCGCGGCGCCGCTTCTTACACTCGCCTTGCTTTAAGCGTTTCTCCCAGGTGCGCGCTTACTGCTGCACGTCGAGCACCAGAAGCTGCGCGCCATCGTCCACCTGATCGCCGACCGCATACAGCACTTCGGCGACCGTGCCGGCCGCCGGTGCACCGATCGTGTGCTCCATCTTCATCGCTTCCATCACGATCAGCGGCGCGCCCTTCTCGACCACCGCTCCCGCCTCGACCAGCACCGCGATCACCTTGCCCGGCATCGGCGCGGTCAGACGTCCTTCGCCGCCTTCGGCGTCGGCGGCATGCGCGAGCAGGTTCTGCCATTCGAACGCAAGCGCCTCGCCATAACAGAACACATGGAACGTGTCGCCGTCGACGAACACGCGGCCCGTCACGCGCGCGTCGCCAAGCGTCGCGCGGAATTCGTGCGCGCCCGCGCCAGCCGACCACGTGAAGCTTTCGCGCACGCCGTCGTGTTCGAGCGTTTGCGTGCCGCCGTCGCGCGCGAACCCGACCGTGAACGCCTCGCTGCCTGCGTGCTGGCCGCCGTCGTCGAGCGCGCGCCAGCCGAGCGTCTGCGTATAGCCGCTATTGAGCCGCCAATGCGACAGCGCATCCCACGGCGACGCACCGTGCGCGATGCCGCCCTCGCGCGTGAGCAGCGCCGCGCAGGCGAGCGCGAGTGCTTCCCTGAAGGGCTTTTTTACCGGCGCGAACAGCGCATCGTGATGACGCTCGATCAAACCCGTGTCGAGATCGCCGTTCGCGAACGGCTCGCTCGCGACGATGCGCTGCAAGAACTCGACGTTCGTATGCGGCCCGACGACCTCGCACGCATGCAACGCACGCGCGAGACGCGTCAATGCTTCCTCACGCGTCGCGCCGTGCACGATCAGCTTCGCGATCATCGGATCGTAGAACGGCGTGATCGTATCGCCCTCGCGCACGCCGCTGTCGATGCGCACCGGCGCCTTGCGGCCAGGCTCGCCGAGACCGGCCGCGTCGATCGCGAACTCGACGCCCTCGGGCATGCGCAGATGCCTGAGCGTGCCCGTGGACGGCAGGAAGCCGCGCGCCGGATGCTCGGCATAGATGCGCGCTTCGATCGCGTGGCCGTCGAGCTTCAGTTGCGGCTGCGCGAGCGGCAGCGCCTCGCCCGCGGCCACGCGCAATTGCCATTCGACGAGGTCCTGCCCCGTCACCATCTCCGTGACCGGATGCTCGACCTGCAGGCGCGTGTTCATCTCCATGAAATAGAACTCGCCGCTGCCGGTCATGATGAATTCGACCGTGCCCGCGCCGACGTAGTCGACCGCGCGCGCGGCGGCCACGGCCGCTTCGCCCATTGCGCGTTTGATGTCGGCGGCAAGACCCGGTGCCGGCGCTTCCTCGAGCACCTTCTGATGACGCCGCTGCACCGAGCAGTCGCGATCGAACAGATAGACCGCGCCGCCGTGCCGGTCCGCGAACACCTGCACTTCGACGTGACGCGGCCGCGTCAGATACTTTTCGATCAGCACGCGATCGTTGCCGAAACTGCTCGCCGCCTCGCGCTTGCACGACAGCAATGCGGCCGCGAAATCCGCGCTGCGCTCGACCACGCGCATGCCCTTGCCGCCGCCGCCCGCGCTCGCCTTCAACAGCACCGGATAGCCGATCGCATCCGCTTCGCGCTGCAAAAGGCGCGGGTCCTGATCGTCGCCGTGATAGCCGGGCACGAGCGGCACCGCGGCCGCGTGCATCAGCGCTTTCGCGGCGGCCTTCGAACCCATCGCGGCAATCGCCCCGACCGGCGGCCCGATGAAGACGATGCCGGCCGCTTCGCAGGCATGCGCGAAATCTTCGTTCTCCGACAAAAAACCGTAGCCCGGATGCACGGCCTGCGCGCCGGTCGCGCGCACGGCCTCGATGATGCGCTCGATGCGCAGATAGCTTTGCGCCGCCGTCGAGCCGCCGATATGCACCGCTTCGTCGCAGGCGGCGACGTGTTTCGCATCGGCGTCCGCGTCGGAATAGACGGCCACGCTCGCGATGCCGAGCCGCTTGCAGGTCGCGGCGACGCGGCAGGCAATCTCGCCCCGGTTGGCAATCAGGATCTTGTTGAACATGAGTGTCTCGATGAAGTGTGCGGTTCGGCGCCGGGTTGCTGTGTCAGCCGCGCCAGGACGGCGCGCGCTTGTCGAGGAACGACGCGATGCCTTCGCGGCCTTCCGCGCCGGCGCGTGTGCGCGCGATGCGCGCGGCGGTGTCTTCGATCAGCGCGTCGTTCAGTTCGCGGCCCGCGACGTCCTGCACGAGCCGCTTGCAGGCTTGCACCGCTTGCGGTCCGTTCGCGCACAGCGTTTGCGCGAGTTGCGCGACGCTCGCGTCGAGTTGCGCCGCGCTCACCGCTTCGCTGACCAGACCGAGACGCCACGCGGTCGCGCAGTCGAACGCTTCGGCCGTGACGAAATAGCGCCGCGCCGCCTGCTCGCCGAGCGCGCGAATCACGTAGGGCGCGATCGTGGCCGGAATCAGGCCGAGCCGCGCTTCGGAGAGGCAGAAA
This sequence comes from Paraburkholderia sp. Ac-20336, assembly GCF_017105025.1. Lineage (NCBI taxonomy): Bacteria > Pseudomonadati > Pseudomonadota > Betaproteobacteria > Burkholderiales > Burkholderiaceae > Paraburkholderia > Paraburkholderia sp. Ac-20336. The sequence goes on from NZ_JAAGPS010000093.1 coordinate 21,631, forward strand.
TGCGCGCTGTCCACCGCGACGACGATATCGCAGGCCGAGATCAGGCCCATGCCGCCCGCGTAGGCGTCGCCCTGCACGCGCGCGATCACCGGCTTGTTGCAGCGGTACACGGCCGCCAGCATGTTCGCGAGCCGCATCGCATCGGCGCGGTTCTCGTCGTCCGAATAGCCGGCCATCTGCTTCATCCAGTTCAGGTCGGCGCCCGCGCAGAATGCCTTGCCGTTCGCGGCCAGCACGACCGCGCGCACGTCGTCGCGCGCATCGAGTGCGGTGAATGCCGAGGTCAGTTCGGCGATCATCGTTTCGTTGAACGCGTTGCGCACGTCCGGGCGATTCAGCGTGAGCGTCGCAACCTGGCCGGCCACTTCGAACTTCAGCGTTTCGTATTGCATGCGTTGTGCTCCTTTACCGGGCTTTCCCGCATCATCGCGTCGTGGCGCGCCATCACATTCTGAACACGCCGAAGCGCGTGTCTTCGATCGGTGCATTCATCGCGGCCGAGAGGCCGAGACCGAGCACGTCGCGCGTTTGCGCCGGATCGATCACGCCGTCGTCCCACAGACGCGCGCTTGCATAGTACGGGTGCCCCTGATGCTCGTATTGCTCGCGAATCGGCTGCTTGAACGCCTCTTCCTCTTCGGCGCTCCACGCGCCGCCCCGGCTCTCGATGCCGTCGCGCTTGACCGTGGCCAGCACCGACGCGGCCTGCTCGCCGCCCATCACCGAGATGCGCGCGTTCGGCCACATCCACAGGAAACGCGGCGAATACGCGCGGCCGCACATGCCGTAGTTGCCCGCGCCGAACGAGCCGCCGATGATGACCGTGAACTTCGGCACCTTCGCCGTCGCCACGGCCGTCACCATCTTCGTGCCGTTTCTCGCGATGCCTTCGTTTTCGTATTTGCGCCCGACCATGAAGCCCGTGATGTTCTGCAGGAACACGAGCGGAATCTTGCGCTGGCAGCACAGCTCGATGAAATGCGTGCCCTTGAGCGCCGACTCCGAAAACAGGATGCCGTTGTTCGCGACGATGCCGACCGGATGTCCCCAGATATGCGCGAAACCGCACACGAGCGTCGTGCCGTAGCGGGCCTTGAATTCGTCGAAGGCCGAGTCGTCGACGATGCGCGCGATCACCTCGCGGATATCGAAAGGCTTTCTCGTATCGACCGGAATCACGCCGTAGATACTCTTCACGTCATGGCGCGGCGGCTTCGGCTCCTGCAACACGAGCGGCACCGGCTTCACGCGATTCAGATTGCCGACGATGCTGCGCGCAATCGCAAGCGCATGCGCGTCGTTCTGCGCGAGATGATCGACGACACCCGAAAGGCGCGTATGCACGTCGCCGCCGCCGAGGTCCTCGGCGCTGACCACTTCGCCGGTCGCGGCCTTCACGAGCGGCGGGCCGCCGAGAAAAATCGTCCCCTGGTTCTTCACGATGATCGACTCGTCGCTCATCGCCGGCACGTAGGCGCCGCCCGCCGTGCACGAACCCATCACGACCGCGATCTGCGGAATGCCGGCCGCCGACAGATTCGCCTGGTTGTAGAAGATGCGGCCGAAGTGGTCGCGATCGGGGAACACGTCGTCCTGATTCGGCAGATTCGCGCCGCCCGAATCGACCAGATACACGCACGGCAAGCGGTTCTCGCTGGCGATTTCCTGCGCGCGTACATGCTTCTTGACGGTGACCGGATAGTAGGTGCCGCCCTTGACCGTCGCGTCGTTGCAGACGATCACGCACTCCTGCCCGGCAACGCGGCCAATCCCGGTGATGACGCCCGCGCCCGGCGCGTCGTCGTTGTACATGCCGTAGGCGGCCAGTTGCGAGAATTCGAGGAACGGCGTACCCGGGTCGAGCAGCTGCGCAATGCGCTCGCGCGGCAGCAGCTTGCCGCGGCTCGTGTGCTTGTCGCGCGCGGCCTGGCCGCCGCCCTGAGCCAGCAGTTCGACCTTCGCGCGCAGATCGGCGACGAGCGCTTCGAGCGCCGCCGCGTTCGCGCGAAAGTCGTCGGAACGCGGGTTCAGCTTGGATTCGATGATCGGCATGAAGTGACTCCAGGTTGCCGCTTTTTATGGGCCGACTTTAGGGCCGACTTTATGGGCCAACAAGCACGCCATGACGCCGCAACGCATGCGCACTTGCGTCACAAAGTCTCGGCAAACAGCTCGCGCCCGATCAGCATGCGACGAATCTCGCTCGTGCCCGCGCCGATTTCATAGAGCTTCGCATCGCGCCACAAACGCCCGACCGGATACTCATTGATATAGCCATTGCCGCCGAGAATCTGGATCGCCTCGCCGGCCATCCACGTCGCTTTTTCGGCGGTATAGAGAATCACGCCCGCGCAGTCCTTGCGCACCTGGCGCACGTGCCCGCTACCGAGCGTGTCGAGCTGGCGCCCCACGGCGTACAGATACGCGCGACAGGCCTGCAGCGTCGTATAGAGATCGGCGACCTTGCCCTGGATCAGCTGGAATTCGCCGATCGACTGGCCGAACTGCCTGCGGTCGTGGATATACGGCACGACCGCGTCCATCACCGCGACCATGATGCCGGTCGGGCCGCCCGCGAGCACCGCACGTTCGTAGTCGAGGCCGCTCATCAGCACTTTCACGCCACCGTTGAGCTGGCCGAGAATGTTTTCTTCCGGCACCTCGACGTCCTGAAACACGAGTTCGCCCGTATGCGAGCCGCGCATGCCGAGCTTGTCGAGCTTCTGCGCGACCGAGAAACCCTGCATGCCCTTCTCGACGATAAACGCGGTAATGCCGCGCGAATTCGCCTCGGGATCGGTCTTCGCATAGACCACCAGCGTGTCGCAATCGGGACCGTTCGTGATCCACATCTTGGTGCCGTTGAGCACATAGCGGTCGCCCTTCTTCTCGGCGCGCAGCTTCATGCTGACGACGTCCGAGCCCGCGTTCGGCTCGCTCATCGCGAGCGCGCCGACGTGTTCGCCCGAGACGAGCTTCGGCAGATACTGGCGCTTCTGCGCGTCCGTGCCGTTGCGATGAATCTGGTTCACGCACAGATTCGAATGCGCACCGTAAGAAAGACCCACCGAGGCCGACGCGCGCGAAATCTCCTCCATCGCGACCATATGCGCGGTATAGCCCATGTTCGCGCCGCCGTATTCCTCGGCGACGGTCATGCCGAGCACGCCGAGGTCGCCGAACTTGCGCCACAGGTCCATCGGGAACTGATCGGTGCGATCGATTTCCGCCGCGCGCGGCGCGATTTCTTTGGCGGCGAACGAGGCGATGCTGTCACGCAGCATTTCGATTTCTTCGCCGAGCGGGAACTGCAAACCGGGCAGATTGCGCATTGCGGTATCTCCTGAGTTCATTGGCGGCCGGGCGCGGCTCGCGCTGTGCACGCCCAAACCACGCGCATCGCACGCCCAAACGTATCAACGCGCATTTCACGCCAGATTGACGTATGCGTCAATAGGTATTTTTGAGCGTGACTCAGAAATTTACGAACCGGCATCGGGCGCCAATTAGGTGCTAGTATCGCGACAATCAGGCATCAACCCTTTATCTTCCGCGCCAAGCGGCGTCACAAATCTGAATCCGACTCATATGACCGCTGCCGTAAAGACCCGATTGCCCGTCTCGCGCCGCGAGCCGGCCGGGCGCAAGTCGCAACAGCGCGTGAAGGAAATTCTTCAGGCCGGGCGCGACGTGTTCGCCGCCAAAGGCTACGAGCGCGCGACGACCGCCGAAATCGCGCAGCGCCTCGGCATTTCCGAGGCAACCGTGTTCAGCTATTTTCGCGGCAAGCGCGAACTCTGCGCGCGCGTGATCGGCGACTGGTACGACGAGATCATCGAGGCGATCGAAGCGGGCTTGCCGCGCGACGGCAGCGTGCGCCAGCAGTTCGCGTTCATCGTGCGCATGCATGTGCGGCTGATGCTCGTGAACGGCACGGACCTGTGCGCGCTCGTGCTGTCCGAAGGCCGCGCGCGTCATCACGAGTTGAGCGAAGCGCTGACCGAATTGCAGCGCCGCTACACCGCACCGCTGATGCGCGTGCTCGCCGAGGGCCAGCAAAGCGGACAGATTCGCGCGGACATGCCGCTGCGCCTGCTGCGCTCGATGGTATTCGGCCCGATGGAGCACGTGCTGTGGGACGCGACGCTGACGAACCGGCAGATCGATATCGACGCGACCGCGGATCAGTTGATCGACGTGCTATGGGCCGCGCTCACGCCGCCCGATCTCGCGCTGAGCGCGTTGCAGCGCTTTCGCGCGGAAGTGGCCGAAGCGAACCGGCGTTTCGAGGAGACCACCAGGATGGCCGAAACGGCGCAAGAGGCCGCGCAAAAGACAACGCAGGAAGCAGGCAGAAAAGCAGGCAGAAAAACGGCAAAAAAAACGGCGAACCCGAATCGTTGACGACACCGCGCATCTTGCGCCTCGAACGTCTTCAAAATTTCTACTTACGAATCGTCTTCCCTATGTCAATCCGTCTTTCGCCACTGTGCCCTTCATGCGAGGATCAGGCCCATGCCCGGACCCGTCACCACGACCCACTACGATCATGCACTCGAAGAGCAAGGCATGCGCAAGCAAGGCATGCTCGGACGAGGCGGCAACATGGGGAACGCGCTTTTTTCGATCGACTATGATTGCCTGCCCCCCGAAGCCCGCCGCACGATCGACCTGATCATTTCGGATGGGCCCTTTCCTTATCCGGGGAAAGACGGCTCGTCGTTCGGCAACCGCTTCGGCGATCTCCCCAACGGCAAGTATCTCGAGTACACGGTCGCCACGCCGGGTGTGCGCAATCGCGGCGCGCGGCGCATCGTCGCCCGTGCAACCAATGGCATGCTGTTCTTTACCGCCTGCCATTACGAACGCGTCAGCGCGCGAGGCGGCACCGCGACCGAACGGGCCCAGGCACAAATCGACGCGACGCAGGCGCTGGACCCGGAATGGCGCAACGGCTTCTACATCATCACCGGCATGACTCTCACGCTGCGCGATGAGGTCACCAAGGCGGTCAAGCGCCAGAACGGTGCCACATAATAAGCGGCGAAACATGAGCTGCGAAACATGAGCGTGGCCGCGTAGCGTGGCCGCCGAACCCGGCGGCCCGCACGAAAAAAACGCTCACGCAAGGATGAAAAACGAGACGGTCTTCCCGCCTAGCCGAACATCGGCGGCGGGCGGACGATAATGACCTTGTCCGACTTGCCCAGTTGCAGATAATGCGGCCCGCGGTCCTTGTTGCGGCCGTTCCAGATGCGCTCTGAAATCTTTGGGCCGTAGTGTCCTTCGCCGTCATCGGCGCCATTCGACTCCGCCGTATAAAGAATGCCCTGCTGACAATCGACGTCGTAGATCAGCGCGATGTGCCCCGGCGACCGTGTCTCCACCTGCGCATCGTTCATCCATAAAATCATGTCGCTCGGCTGCACGTCGTCGAGCTCCCAGATCAGCGGGCTCTCGCCCGGCGGCCGATGGTTATGTTTGGCCTTGTTGATAAAGGTAAAGCAACTCGCGCCGCCGCTATATCGCTCGATATCCATGATCCCGAGCGCATCGTAAAAGGCCACGACGAAGCCCGTGCAATCCACGCCGAGATTCCGGTCGGCCCATGCCTGGATATTCTCGGGCTGGACCGTGCCCGAGTCGACCGCGAGCGTCAGAATATGCTCGCAGTCGTCCGGCGAAACCTTGCCGCAATTGGCCCGCGCAAATGCGCTGTCCTTCGGACCCAGATGCTTCTTGAGCGCCGCCGTTCGCACCGCCGCGCGCGCCTGCGCTTTCGGGCTCGAATAGTCCGCGCCGATCATGTATTTGTTCAACGACACGCTCGTCGGCCATTCGCTGCTGCCGGCCTGGAGGTTCATGTATCGATCGACGAAATCGTCGGCGGTAAAAGTGTCGCTTGCCATGTGCTGTACTCCATAACAATCGTCGCGAGAGGTCCGGCCTTGCGGATCGCACCGCTCGCGCGCTCCGCGCGCCGGCGGCGTGTTGCTACTCTCCCGTGCCGCTTCTGCTCCCCCGCTTTTACCCTCTTACTCGCCCCCTTGCGCCACCCGCTCCTGCAAGCGCCGCCGCACCTTGCCGACGTCGATGCCATCCGGCCCCGGCGTATCGACGATCGGCATATAAGCCACGGGGGTATGCAGCAAATACGCCTGCATCTCGTCGATCACGATGCGGTCGCTCGGATCGTAGCCGAGGTTCGCCAGTTGCCGGGTCAACTCCGCGCGTTCCTCGTAGCTCAATTCCCGCCACCAGAACGAACGGCATGCGTGCGCGTAGGCATTATTCGAGAAGTACTGCCAATGCCCCAGTTCGTGACTGAGGATTGCCGCCCTGACCGCGGCGTTGATCGTCTCGCCGCCCGGTGCGGGACCGAGCCCCGGAATCGTGATCAGAAAATCGCGCGGACTCGCCGCTTTCCAGACGCCCTGCTCCTCGCGGATCAAACGCCATCGCACCAGAATCGCCTGCAAGGTACGCTCGCCCTGATTCAGCACCACGCCCTGCTCGCGCGCGAGTTCGAAAAAATGCGTCAGCTCGACGGTGCTGAAGTTGTTGCCCGCCGTCAGTCCCGCCGGATCGGTGCCGAAGCGCCGAGCGTGAGCCACCAGCGCCGCCGCCGACACCACGCGGTCGCGCGGCATGTCGCGCCTCTCGAGCAAGGCCACCACGCGCGAAAACATGGCGCCCTGCTGCGCGAGGCTGGCGGCCTGCATCACATGGAGTCCGGGCTGATCCGTCACGGTGAACAATTGCAGACGCGCATCGGACACCAGCGCGGCTTCGAGCTGGCCCAGCGGCAGACGGATGGCCCCGGTGTCGCCATCGACGGCGAGCGCGGGCCATGAGCGCGCGCCCGCTGCGTTCGATCCGCTCGACTCGCCTGATCCGTCCGGGCCATCGGCGGCACGCGCCGGCGCGTGCATGTCCACGGCAAGCGCGAACGCGGCGAACGTCACGAACAGCAGCGCCGCCCGTCTCGCGAGGGCGCAATACCCGCGATAGCGCGTCATCGGCGGCCTCCCGACAGTGTCTAATCCGTGACCGTGACGATCGTCACGCGGCGGTTCTCGGGCGCCGTCGGATTGCGCCGGTTCAGCGGATCGGCGGACCCCTTGCCGACCGACGACAGCCGCTCGGAGGCGATGCCGTCTTTCTGCGTCAGGTATTCGACCACCGCGGCGGCACGGTCTTCCGAGAGCTTCATATTGGCATCTGCCGAACCGCGCGGATCGGCATGCCCTTCGACGCGAAACCGGTAGGCCGCGAGCTTCTCGGACTGCAAGGCACCGGCGACCTTGTCGAGCGCGGCCTTCGCGCTATCGGTGAGCGTGGCCGAATTGGTGGCGAACGTGATGAGGATTTGCGCGGAAGGCGTTTTCGCCGGCGCGGGCCGCGGCGCGCCTGCGGGCGGCTTGTTCGACAGCACGAAGCCGCGCGTCACGATGTTGTCGTCGGGCCCGCCGGACTGCGCGGGTTCGAGCGCCCGCGTGACCGACTGCTCGTTGATGTCCTGCTCTTTCATCACCGGTTCGGCGGCTCGCGCGGCCGCGCACAGCGAGAACAAGGCGCACAGCGCGGCAACCAGAACCGCGCCTCGCGCGCGGGTTCCGGAAGCAGAATGTGTCAGGCGTGACATACGGAAATCTCCGCGGAATTGACCGGCCATCGGATCGCGAGGCCGCCAGCGCCTCGTCGCGGACCGTCGGCGAACATGGACGGACCCCGTTGCGGGGCAGCTTCATCCTTCAAAGACGAATGACGGGAAGCCAATTTGAAACCCGTCACCTTATACGTTACTCATCCGTCATCCATCCGGCACCCATTCGACGCGGCGATGCCATCGCTACGCACCCGCGTGCGCAATCAATGCGGTCACCGCGTCCCATTCATCCCTGCCGGCGTCGAGCAGACTCGCGAACTGCGCGCCGCTCGTCGCGCCCGCGCACAGTCGCGCGGACGGCGCCACGGCCGGCGACCCGTCGCTCCACCAGAGGCTCCGTCCCGCGGCGACGGTTTCGACCAGCAGCGCGGCGAAGCCGTCGGATGCATCGGGTGCGTCGGGTATATCGGGTATGGCCAGCCGCCACGGCATCGCTTCGCGCCCCTCGTTGCACCAGCGCTCGGCGCGCACCGCCGCGTCGAAGCCATCGAGCGTAAACTCCGGCGCGAGAGTCGACAGGGCCAATGCCACCAGCCGGTCATACCAGGCCTGCGCATCGGCCAGCCGTCGTTCGAGTTCGGCGGCCTCGATGGCCTGCGCGATCGTGAACGGAAAATAGCGCCCCACCCGGTCCACCCCCGGCGTCAGCACGCCCGCCCAGGCATGCGGGCCATACGGGCCCGCCGCCAGCGCGAAACACCACACCGGCGCGTTCAGATACAACGGCAGCCACTGCGCGCCGAAGCGCTGCCGCCCGAGCAGCATGCCGTTCTGCAAGCCCTCGTCCCACGGCATCATGAACTCCGCCGGCAAGCGACGCGCGACGAAATCGCCATGCGTGCGCACCTTGCCGAAAAAACCGGGCGCGGCCGATGCGTCCTCGCTCATAACCGGTCCAGACAGCGGAACTGCTCGAGCGCGGCGCGGCGGAACGGGTTCACGATACTGCTGGCCGCGAGTTCGAAGGCCGCGCGCCGGCCATCCGATTCGAAGCTCAACCGGAAGCGGTCGGGCTGCGAAGTCGGTTGCAGATGAGCATCGTCCATCAGATGCAGCAGCGCCCACGGTCCGTCGGCCCGCGCCGCCGGCGCGTTGCCCGCCGGCGTGAACTCGACGTGCGCCTGGCCGGTGCCCTTGCCGCTCGGCCACTGGAACACCATCGACTGCGGCGTGTCGGGTTTGACGACCATCTGCTGCCCGTCGATGTCGAGCGTGAACTGCGTGATCGACGGATCGATCGTCAGCGGCTTCACCTCGAAGCGCACCGACACGTCGCGCCCGCCCGCGCGGAAGAACGCATCGCGAATCTGCGCCGCCCGCTGGAACTGGCCGAGCACTTCGACGGGGATGCCGAGCGTCTCGGCGCCGCTGCGCCAGCGCCATTGCGGCCCCGACATATCGACCAGCATCGCCAGGTTCTTCTGGAAGAAATCGTCGATCAAACCGCCCGGGCCGAGCAGGCGGCCGAAATCGTCGGGCGCGGCATCGCGCGTGGACCCGCGCACGAGCGGATAGCGGCCGTCGAGCGCCT
>NZ_JAAGPS010000094.1:0-30785 GCF_017105025.1 Paraburkholderia sp. Ac-20336
GCGAGAACCGCGAGCCGCTGAAGCACGTGAGCCGCGCGAGGGCCGTGAGCGCGACAACCGTGGCGCCGAGCGCACGGAAGCCGCCGAAGGCGCGGCGCGCGGTGAGCGCCAGGAGCGCCGCGAACGGGGTGAGCGCACCGAACGCGGCGAGCGTCGCAAGCCGCAGGCGGAAGCCGTCGCGGCGCTGACGCAAACCGAAGCGCAAGCTGCCGACGAACAGGCAATCAGCCGCGCCGTCGCGGACGAAAACGGTGCGCCGGTCGATCAGGAAGCGGTGGCGCGTGAAGGCGAAGAGCGTCGTCGTCGCCGTCGCGGCCGTCGCGGTGGTCGTCGTGAGCGTGAAGAAGACGTGAACGGCAACCTCGCGGCGGATGTCGCGGAAGCCGAAGGCGAAGGCGAAACCGTCGGTGAAACCGCCGCCACGAGCGACGAAGCGCCGATTCGTGCCGCCCAGCCGGTCAGCGAAACGCAGAACGTGACGCCGGTCGACGTGGTGGTCGCCGCTGTCGCGACGGAAAGCGTCGTCGTGACCGAGTTGCATGCGGCAGCCGAAACGCCGCTGGCTGCGGAAAACGCAGCGAAGACCGAAACGGTCGTGCCGCTCGAACAGGCTCCGGTTGCACCGCAGGCAATCGCGGAAGCACCCGCTGAAGCGCCCGTGGCGGAAGCCCAGACTGCACCGGCCGTGAGCGAAACGGCTTCGCCGGTTGAACCGGTCGCGCATACCGAAGCGCCGGCTCAGGCTGAAGCACCGGTAGTTGCAGCGGCTGCCGAAGCACAACCGGCGGCACAGCCCGAAGTGCGAACGGAACCGCAGGTGGAACAGCAAGCGGCCCCCGCTCAGGCCGAAACGGCAGCGCCGGCTACCGCTACCGTCGCAGCAGCACCGGCCGTCGAGCCGGCGCCGCAAGCCGAGGTCGCCGAGCCGCAGCCGGTCGTCGCAGCGGAACCGGCCGTCGTCGAACCAGCAGCCAAGCCCGCGCCGCAGCAGGCACCGGCGCACGGTGGTGCGGCATCGGCCGACGCGCTGAAGCCGATCCTCGAACAGGCTGGCCTGATCTGGGTCAACACCGACGCCGACAAGCTGCGCGCCGCGCAGGAAATGGCAGCGCAGGCGGCCAAGCCGCCGCGCGTGGCACGCGAGCGCAAGCCGCTGCCGCCGGTCGACAGCACGCCGATGCAGCAGGTCGAAACGGTCAAGCAGCCGCAGTAAGCCACCGCAGTAAGCTACTCTTGTCAGCAAAAGCCCGCCCTCACCGGCGGGCTTTTTTCGTTTGGGGACGACCGCAACGTCGCTAGCGAAAAGCACGGCTGCATGCCGCTCCCCGTATACCCCGACAAGCCCCGTGGCACGCCTGTCGCCGCGAGCATTTCCGATAGAATGAATAATTCGCTGTCCGTTCAAGCATTCGACGAAGCACCTCATGTCCCGACGCATCATTCCCGTTGCCGATCTCAGCTCGGCGCCGGTTATCGCCGGCCCGGCGCAGACGCCTAGCGGCGCGCTGCACGATACGCTCGCGCGTCCGCTGCGCGATCTGCGCATCTCGGTCACGGATCGCTGCAATTTCCGCTGCGTCTACTGCATGCCGCGCGCGGTGTTCGACAAGGACTACGCGTTCCTGCCGCACAGCGCGCTCCTGAGCTTCGAGGAGATCGAACGGCTCGCGCAACTCTTCGTCGCGCATGGCGTCGAGAAAATCCGTCTGACGGGCGGCGAGCCGCTCCTGCGCAAGAACCTCGAATTCCTGATCGAACGGCTCGCCCGCCTGACCACGCCGGCAGGCCGTCCGCTCGACCTCACGCTGACCACCAACGGCTCGCTGCTCGCGCGCAAGGCGCGCGGCCTCAAGGACGCCGGACTCGGCCGCGTGACCGTCAGCCTCGACGCGCTCGACGACACGCTGTTTCGCCGCATGAACGACGCCGATTTCGCAGTCGCCGACGTGCTCGATGGCATTGCCGCGGCGCAGGCGGTCGGGCTCGCGCCCGTGAAGGTCAACATGGTCGTCAAACGCGGCACCAACGACGGCGAAATCGTGCCGATGGCGCGCCATTTCAAAGACACGGGCACAGTGCTGCGCTTTATCGAATACATGGACGTCGGCACCTCGAACGGCTGGAATATGACCGAGGTGCTGCCGTCCGCCGACGTCGTCACGCGCATCGCCGAACACTTCCCGCTCGCGCCGCTCGAAGCGCATAGCGCCGCCGAAACCGCGCAGCGCTGGGGCTACGTCGACGGCGGCGGCGAGATCGGCGTGATTTCGAGCGTCACGCGGGCGTTTTGCGGCAATTGCACGCGCGCGCGGCTGTCGACCGAAGGCAAGCTGTACCTGTGCCTGTTCGCGTCGGCCGGCCACGATTTGCGCGCCTTGCTGCGCGGCGGCGCGAGCGACGCCGAGATCGCCACCGCCATCGCCGAAATCTGGCAAGGCCGCGGCGACCGCTATTCGCAACTGCGCGGCAGCCACCCGGCCTCGCTCGACGAACCGGCCGCACGGCGCGTCGAAATGTCCTACATCGGCGGCTGAGCGGCCGGCGCATGTCAATCACTCGTGAACAGATCACCGGCCTCGTGCTCGCGGGCGGCCGCGGCACGCGCATGGGCGGGGTCGACAAGGGGCTGCAGATGCTGCATGGCAAACCGCTCGCCGCGCACGTGCTGCGGCGCCTCGCACCGCAAACGGCTGCCCTGCTGATCAGCGCGAACCGCCATCCCGACATCTATGCCGCGCTCGGCGCCACCTATCGCGCGACGGTCGTCGCCGACACGCTCGCCGGCTTTCCCGGCCCGCTCGCCGGCATGCTTGTCGGACTGCGCACCGCCGGCACCGCGTATCTGCTCAGCGCGCCCTGCGATTCGCCGTGGCTGCCCGCCGACCTCGCCGCCCGCCTCGCGCACGCGTTGGACGAAAAGCAGGCCGATATCGTCACCGTCACCACCCTCGACGCTCACGGCGCGGCGTCGCTGCACCCCGTGTTCGCGCTCATGCGCACCACCCTCGCGGACGACCTCGCGGCCTTTCTGGCCGCCGGCGAACGCAAGGTGCGCGCGTGGTACGCGCGCCACACGACGGTCGAAGTCGCCTTTGCCGACGAGCGCCCGTTTTACAATGCCAACTCGTTACAAGAACTCGCCGACCTCGAACGTGATCGAGGCCCCGGCTGACCTCCGCTCCGGCCGCACGGCGATTGCCGCGCCCCTCTCCGGGCGCGCCGCCCAGCCCTTCATGACCACGCCCAACGACTTTTCCCGCTGCGTCGCGCAGTACGATCCTCACGCGCTACCCGTTTCGGCCGCTCAGGCGATTGTCCGGCAGTGGGCGACGCCGGTCGCGGCGGCCGAACGCGTGGCGTTGCGCGATGCGCTCGACCGTGTGCTCGCGACCGACATCGTCTCGCCGATCGACGTCCCCGCGCACGACAATTCGGCCATGGACGGCTACGCATTCAACCGCGCGGCGCTCGCCGGCGGCGCCGGGAACGTCGAGCTGACGGTGGCCGGCAGGGCGCTCGCCGGCCATCCGTTCACAGGCCGCGTCGCAACGAACCAGTGCGTGCGCGTCATGACGGGCGCGTGCCTTCCCGCCGACTGCGACACTGTCGTGCCGCAGGAACTGGTGGAGCCCGACAGCACGGATGCCGCTTCGATCCGCTTCGCCGCCGGCGCGGTCGCGGCCGGCGCGAACCGTCGTCTTGCCGGCGAAGACCTCGCGCGCGGCCACGTCGCGCTGCGCGCCGGGCGCATCGTGCGCGCATCCGACCTCGGCCTGCTGGCGTCGCTCGGCATCGGCGAAGTCAGCGTGCGGCGGCGTCTGCGTGTCGCGTTCTTCTCGACCGGCGACGAACTGCGCTCGCTCGGCGAGCCGCTCGATGCGGGCTCGGTGTACGACAGCAACCGCTACACCCTGTTTGCGATGCTGCGCCGCCTGAACGTGGACGCGCTCGATCTCGGCGTCGTGCGCGACGAACCGGCCGCGCTCGAAGCGGCGCTGCACAGCGCCGCGGCCAATGCCGACGTCGTGCTGACCTCGGGCGGCGTATCGGTCGGCGAAGCCGATTTCACGAAGCAACTGCTGCAGACGTTCGGCGACGTCGCGTTCTGGAGCCTCGCGATGCGCCCCGGCCGGCCACTCGCATTCGGCCGCCTCTGGTCCGGCGCGCAACCGGGGCTCGGCAAACCCGCGCTATTCTTCGGCCTGCCGGGCAATCCGGTCGCCGTGATGGTGACGTTCTATCAGATCGTGCGCGAGGCGCTACTGCTGATGTCCGGCGCGACGCCGCAGCCGCTGCCGGTCATTCACGCGACGAGCCGCGAGGTGCTGCGCAAGCGCCCGGGCCGCACGGAATTCCAGCGCGGCGTGGCCGCACCGGACGCTCACGGCCACTGGCACGTCAGCCCGACCGGCTCGCAAAGCTCGGGCGTGCTGAGCTCGATGAGCGAAGCGAACTGCTTTATCGTGCTCGGCCATGACGAAGGCGACATCGCCGCCGGAGAACACGTTTCGATCATGCTCTTCGACGGCCTTATCTGACGCCGGCCGGCGCGGCGCACACCATCAGCGGCTTCACCCACACGACTATCACGACACACGGGTTTGACTTACATGAAAAAACAGATCTCGTTCATCGCACCTGGACAGACGGCCAAAGCGCTGATCCTCGTGTACCTGACGTTCTCGGTGCCGATCGTGTTGCTCGGCGTCGTGGTCGCGTTCGTGCGCTACGGCTCGGTCGAGCTGAGCACGGTCTTCAGCGCCCTGCTGCTGAACGCGATTCTCGGCTTCGTGCTGCTGTGGATCGCCTGCCACGCGTACAACTGGGTGGCGTCGCGCTTCGGCGGCATCGAAATCCATCTGACCGACGTGCCCGAAGAGGCGTAATGCCGGCGGATGCCAGCGCAATCTTCGCGCCGGCATCCGAAAACTCCGTTATGGCTCGTCGGGCTCCACGCCCGACAGCGCCTCTCCCAGCAACCCGCTCGCCTCGTCGCCGGGCAACGCCTCGACGTCGCGCAGCTTGCGATTCATCACGCGCGTGCGCGTTTCCGCGGCCTCGATCGAACGCGTGACGGTTTCGAGCTGCGCTTTCGTCTTCGCGAGCACGTCGCCGAATTTACCGAATTCCGTTTTCACCGCACCGAGCACCTGCCACACCTCGCTCGAACGCTGTTCGATGGCGAGCGTGCGAAAACCCATCTGCAGGCTGTTGAGCAGCGCGGTCAGCGTGGTCGGCCCCGCGATGGTCACGCGGTAATCGCGCTGCAGCAGGTCCGAGAGCCCCGGCCGGCGCAGCACTTCCGCGTAGAGACCCTCAGTGGGCAGAAACAGCAGCGCGAAGTCGGTCGTATGCGGCGGCGCCACGTACTTCTCGGCGATCGTCCGCGCCTCGGCGCGAATCCGTGCTTCGAGCGCACGCGACGCTTCTTCCACCGCCACCGGGTCGGCGCGCTCCTGCGCTTCGATCAGCCGCTCGTAGTCTTCACGCGGAAATTTGGCGTCGATCGGCAGCCATACCGGCATATTCGCGCCGCCGAGCTCGGGACGCCCCGGCAGGCGAATCGCGAACTCGACGCGATCCGCGCTCTTCGGCACCGTCGCGACGTTCTTCGCATATTGGTCGGCGGTGAGCAGCTGTTCGAGCAACGCTTCGAGCTGCACCTCGCCCCACGTGCCGCGCGTCTTCACATTGGTCAGCACGCGTTTCAGATCGCCGACGCCGGCCGCCAGCGTTTGCATTTCGCCGAGGCCGCGATGCACCTGTTCGAGCCGGTCGGAGACGAGCTTGAACGATTCGCCGAGACGCTGCTCCAGCGTCGCATGCAGTTTTTCGTCGACGGTGCGGCGCATTTCCTCGAGCCGCGCCGCGTTGTTCGCCTCGATATCCTTCAGGCGCTGCTCGATGGTCGCACGCACTTCGGCAAAGCGCCGCTCGTTCGCCTCGGTGAGCTGCCCGAGTTGCAGGCTCAGCGTGTCGCCGAACTGCTTGAGCGAGCGGCCCTGCTCGTCGCGCGCCTGCTGCGCCTGCACCTGCAGGCTGTGCCGCACGGCGTCGAGCTGCTGCGCGAAGCCGTCGATCTTGCCGCCCTGCACCGTCGCCATGCTGCCGAACTGCGCGGCGAGTGTCTGCTGAAACTGCGCAAAACCGCCGCTTTGCTCGCTACGCGACACGCGCGCCGTCTCGGCGATGTCGTTGCGCAGTTGCCGCTCGAGCCGCTCGGCGGTATGCGCCTGCGCGTCGACGACAGCATCGACGCGTTCGTTCAGCATGTCGAACTGCTCGTGCTGCTCCGTGCGGTCACGCCCGCGCAGCAGCAACGCGAGCGCGATCACGAGAGCGACCGCCAGCACCGCGACGGCCGCCACCAGAATCATCGTCATGAACGCGCCTTGCCGAGCACATCGGGATTGATCGGATTCGGCGGCTGACCGGCGCGCGGCCCTTCGCCGAGCGCGGCGATGAGGTTGTCGGCGGCGAGATTCGCCATCGCGCGGCGCGTCGCTTCGGTGGCGCTGGCGATGTGCGGGGTCAGCACGACGTTCGGCACGTCGAGCAGCGCCGGGTTCAGGTTCGGCTCGCCTTCGAACACGTCGAGACCGGCCGCCGCGATGCGCTTCTCACGCAACGCCTGCGCCAACGCCGCATCGTCGACGATGCCGCCGCGCGCGATGTTGGTGAGCGTCGCGCTCGGCTTCATGAGCGCGAGTTCGGCCGCGCCGATCGTGTGATGGTTTTCCTTCGTGTACGGCAACACCAGCACGACGTGATCGGCGCGCCGCAGCAGGTCCTGCTTCGACACGTACTCCGCGTTCAGCTCGGCCTCGATCTGAGGCGCGACGCGCGAGCGGTTGTGATAGATCACGCGCATGTTGAAGCCTTTCGCACGCCGCGCGAGCGCCTGGCCGATGCGGCCCATGCCGACCACGCCGAGCGTCGAGCCGTACAGGTCGCTGCCGAGGAAACCGTCGTAGCTCCACTTCTGCCATTGACCCGCGCGCAGCCAGTGCTCCGATTCGGCGATGCGGCGCGCCGCGGCCATCATCAGCGCCCAGCCGAAATCGGCGGTCGACTCGTTGAGCACGTCCGGCGTGTTGGTGCCGAGCACGTTCGCGGCGTTGAACGCGGCCATGTCGAAGTTGTTGTAGCCCACCGCCATGTTCGACACCACGCGCAGACACGGCGCCGCCGCGAGCACGTCCGCGCCGATCATTTCGCCGGCGGTCAGCGCGCCGTCCTTGTCCGCGAGACGGCGCTTCAGTTCGTCGGCGGGCAGCACGTCACCCTGGTTCGCGTCGACGTCGAAGTATTGTTTGAGCCTGTCGATCACGTCGGGAAAGATCGAACGGGCCACGAGGATTTTCTGCATTGCAAGTCTCCGTAGGGGCGTCGGGCGGAATCGCCTCGGCGTCGAAATCAGTGTCTGAAAAAGAGCCAGCCGGTCAGCGCGAACAGCGGCAGCAGCACCGCACCCGACCAGCCCAGATACGCAAAGAAGCCCGGCATGCGCACGCCGCGGGATTGCGCGATGGCCTTCACCATGAAGTTCGGCGCGTTGCCGATATACGTGTTCGCACCCATGAACACCGCGCCGGCCGAAATCGCCGCTAGCGTGGTCGCGCCGCTCGTCATCAGCGTCTGCGCGTCGCCGCCCGCGAGGTTGAAGAACACGAGGTAGGTCGGCGCGTTGTCGAGGAACGAAGATAGCAGACCGGTCGCCCAGAAATACATGATGTCGCGCGGCTCGCCGGACGGCTCGTTGACGAGATGCACGAGGCCCGCGAACGCACCGGCTTGCCCCGCGCGCAGCATCGCGATGACCGGCACGATCGTCACGAAGATGCCGGCGAACAGCTTGGCCACTTCCTCGATCGGCGCCCAGTTGAAATCGTTGCCCGTGCGAGCCGCACGTGGCGTCAGCGCGAGCGACAGCAGCGTGACGCCGACGAGCGCGACGTCGCGCACGATGTTCTGCAGCGCGACGTGCGTGCCGAATACCTCGAACGTGATTTGCGGACGCCATAGTCCGCTCATCAGCACGAGCGCGATCGCCGCGGCGAGCAGCACGAAATTTATCTTGCCGTCGATGCCGTTCCGCTCTCTTTGCGGCGACGGTTCGGAGCAGCGCGACCGCGCATCCTCACGCCGATGGAAGTAGTACGAGTCGAGCGCGTAAAAGATCGCGAGCAGCACGCCGCTCACGAACAGCATCGGCCGCGCGAGATGCGTGGTGGTCCAGAAAAAACTCACGCCTTCGAGAAAGCCGAGAAAGAGCGGCGGGTCGCCGAGCGGCGACAGCGAGCCGCCCACGTTCGCCACGAGGAAAATGAAGAACACGACCACATGAACCACGTGACGACGATTGTCGTTCGCGCGCAGCAACGGACGGATCAGCAGCATCGCGGCGCCGGTCGTGCCCATCACGCTCGCGAGCACAGTGCCGAGCGCCAGAATCGCGGTGTTCAGACGCGGCGTGCCGCGCAGATTGCCGCGCACGCGGATGCCGCCCGCGACCGTATAAAGCGCGGTCAACAGGATGATGAACGGGATGTACTCGTCGAACAGCGCATGAGCGAGTGCGCCGAGCGCCTCGTGCGCGCCGAAGCTCAGCGCAAACGGCACGAGAAACGCCAGCGCCCACGCCGCCGCGACCTTGCCGAAATGGCGATGCCAGAACGCCGGAGCGACAAGCGGAAATAGCGCGATGGAGAGCAGCACGCCAGCAAACGGCACGCCCCAAAACGCGGAGAGCGCGGCCCCGTCGAAGGTCGCGGCCAGGGTGGGACTGGACCAGCTCGCCAGCATCAATGCAACAGCGAGCCACTGGCCTGCCCTTACCGGCGGCACTTGCATGCCGCCGTGGCGCCGGTGACGACGGACAGCGCCCTCTACCACGCGCAGCGCATGTGCCGCACCTGCCGCCCGCGCGCTGAAACGCCGCCGCGTGCTTCGCTCAGGCACCCTGCACGACGATCGCATGCACGCGATAAGGGCCGTGCGCGCCGAGCACGATAGTCTGTTCGATGTCGCCCGTGCGCGAAGGACCCGAAACGAAATTGACGGCGCGCGGCAGCTCGCCGCGCTCCTTGCGGATCAGGCCGAACGCCTCTTCATGACCCGCGACAATGCGCGAAGCCGGCACGATCGCGATGTGCGTTTCCGGCAGCAGCGCCGCCGATGCGTAGGTCTGCGGACCCGAGAGCAGCACGAGCGTGCCGGTTTCGGCGGTCGCGCAGAAGCAGCCGGTGAGACCGACGGCGTCGTTGTCTTGAGGTTTGCGGAATTCGACGGCGAGGCCGGCTTCGCTCCATGGCAGATCGCCTAGCGTTTGCCAGGCGACGGCCCGCAACGGCAAACCGTGTTGCGTCAGATAGCGATGCGCGGCGGCGGGGACATCGGAGAGGGCCTGCACGGTGTCGACCGTGGTCGCCATTTTTTGTGCTTCGTCGACGAAGCGCGCACACAGATCGCCGGACATCTCCGGACGCGGGCCGGCCGGATGGCGTGCGAGGTAATCCGTCACGGCCTCGCGTTCGGCAGCGCTCGGCTCGGGTTCGCGTCCCTGCGCTGCGCGGATGCGCGCCAGGATGTTGCGGCGGGCAATCGATGTGTCCATAAGCGAGGTCCTCGTGTCGACAGCCGTGCGGTATGGCGAGGATTATACCGACCACCCCTCGCGCGAACACCCTGGCCGAACGGCATATTGCCGTGCGTCGCAAGTGCGGCGACACTGGTCACCGAACCTGTATGGACATGAACGTAAGCCGCCCATGAACCTGCACGACCCGTGAGCCGGGAGGTCAGCCGAAACAAAACAAGTCGGAAAGCAGGCTGAAGCGCAAACCGGACGGCATTGCCCGGCATCACGCGTTACTTCGCCGCCTCTTCCTCCGGCTGCGTGATGCCGAACACCTGGCACAGATACGCGAGATAAGCCTTGTCCTCGCACATGTTCTTGCCCGGCGAGTCCGACAGTTTCGCAACCGGCTGACCGTTGCAGCGGACCATCTTGATGACGATCTGCAGCGGGTTATAGCCGAGGTCGTTGGTCAGATTGGTGCCGACGCCGAACGCGAGCTTGCAGCGGCCGCGGAAGCGTTCGTAGAGTTGCAGCACCTTCGGGATGTCGAGCGCGTCGGAGAACACGAGAATCTTCGTGCGCGGGTCGCAGCGATTGGCCTCGTAGTGCTTAAGCAGACGCTCGCCCCAGTCGAACGGATCGCCGGAATCGTGGCGCGCACCGTCGAACAGCTTGCAGAAGTACATGTCGAAGTCGCGCAGGAACGCCTGCATGCCGTACACGTCGGACAGCGCGATACCGAGGTCGCCGCGATATTCCTTCGCCCACATCTCGAAGCCAAAAATCTGCGAATCGCGCAGCCGCGGACCGAGCGCCTGGCAAGCCTGGAGATATTCGTGCGCCATCGTGCCGAGCGGCGTGAGGCTGTGCTTCATCGCGTAGAA
Source organism: Paraburkholderia sp. Ac-20336 (assembly GCF_017105025.1). Taxonomy (NCBI): domain Bacteria; kingdom Pseudomonadati; phylum Pseudomonadota; class Betaproteobacteria; order Burkholderiales; family Burkholderiaceae; genus Paraburkholderia; species Paraburkholderia sp. Ac-20336. Next base: position 10,465 of record NZ_JAAGPS010000094.1, read on the forward strand.
CACGTTGCTCGTGCCCGCGAACTGCTCGCCGAGACCGTCCTTGAGCGTGAGGATCACTTCCTCGTGCCATTGCCTCGAGAAGCGGCGGCGCGTGCCGTAGTCGGCGATCTTGCAGTCGGCGAATTCGGGGCGCGCGCCGAGCAGTTGAATCTTGTCGAGCAGACGGCCGCGGCCTTCGCGGTAGTCCGGCTCCTGCTGCGTGTTGCGGAAATAGACTTCGTTGACGATCGCGAGCACCGGAATCTCGAAGAGGATCGTATGCAGCCACGGCCCCTTGATGTCGATGTCGATTTCGCCATTGCCCTTCGGCGACGGCGTGATCGAAATGTACTTCTCGTTCAGATGGAACAGCGCGAGGAACTCGATGAAGTCGCCCTTGATGAAGCGCATGCGCCGCAGGTAGTCGAGTTCGTCGTCGGTGAAACGCAGTTCGCAGAGCTTGCGCACCTCGCCGCGAATTTCGTCGATATACGGCACGAGATCGACATTCGGCGTACGGCAGCGGAAGCGGTATTCCACGTTCGCGGCGGGAAAGTGATGCAAGACCACCTGCATCATCGTGAACTTGTACAGATCGGTATCGAGCAGCGAAGTAATCATCATGATGGTACGAACTGGACCGCTGGAAAAACGAAAAGGGCTCACACGACCCTTGCAACGAACGCGCATACGTCGCGCGCCTGACGCATGTTACCCGATGCGCCCGCATTCAGCGCGTCGCAAGCTCTCGCACGGCACGCCGCGGCACCCCATAAACTAATCACAAAAACATATAAGAGGCACGGCCCGATGCTTCATGCGCCTCTTGACGTTACGTTACAATACCGCTTTTGGCGTCCGCGCCTTCCCTGATTCCGTATGCAGGAGCTGCCTGAATGACTCACGTTGTGACCGAAAGCTGCATCAAGTGCCGCTATACCGACTGTGTCGATGTGTGCCCGGTGGACTGCTTTCGCGAAGGTCCCAACTTCCTCGCGATCGACCCCGATGAATGCATCGACTGCGCCGTGTGCGTAGCCGAGTGCCCGGTGAACGCCATCTATGCCGAAGAAGACGTGCCGGGCGACCAGCAGGACTTCATCGCGCTGAACGCCGATCTGGCGAAGGCGTGGCCGAGCATCACGAAGACCAAGGCACCGCTGCCGGAAGCCGACGAATTCAAGGACGTGAAGGAAAAGCTCGCGCTGCTCGCGCGCTAAGCGGCAACCTGTCACCCACCCTGCCAATTCGGATTTGTTATCAAGATGACCGCAGGGTATTGACAGGCACTTAAGCTACTTCTACAATTTCGCTTCTCTGCTGTTGTTGTTCTGTTCCTCGATAGCTCAGTCGGTAGAGCGCCGGACTGTTAATCCGTAGGTCCCTGGTTCGAGCCCAGGTCGAGGAGCCAAGAATTGCAAAAGCCCGTTAACCAAGACGGGTTTTTTTATGTAGATCAAGTTGTACTGCTGTTCCTCGATAGCTCAGTCGGTAGAGCGCCGGACTGTTAATCCGTAGGTCCCTGGTTCGAGCCCAGGTCGAGGAGCCAAAATTTTGAAAGGCCCGCATCCGTGCGGGCCTTTTTGTTTTGGCAGCGACGCTACGCGTCCTTCTCGCAACGATACGATTTCACACGTCGTGTATTGAGGATCGCATGCACGCAACGCGAACGCACCGACGCAAATCATCGGCACGCAGGTTTGCATGGCACCGCCCGCGCGCCGTTATAAGATGGCGGCTTCGCGGCGCATTTCTCGCATTTCCTCTCGCGATTCTCGCGCTGCTCCACTCCAGGCACTCAACCGGGCATGTCCATGAACTCCACCTCGTTGCGCATCGCGCTCGCCGCCGTCGGCGTACTGCTGCTGCCTTCGGCGCACAGCGAAGAAGTCGCCAGCGTCAATACGAATTTCCGTATCACCGGTTCGGACCGCGTGGTCGTCGAGGCTTACGACGATCCCGTCGTGCAAGGCGTTACCTGCTATGTGTCGCGGGCGCGCACGGGCGGCGTCAAGGGCACGCTCGGTCTCGCCGAAGATCCGACCGAGGCGTCGATCGCCTGCCGCCAGGTCGGGCCGCTGCATTTCACCGGTCCCGTGAAGCAGAAGGACGATGTGTTTTCGGTGAGCATGTCGTTGATCTTCAAGTCGCTGCACGTCGTGCGCGTGGTCGACACGAAGCGCAACGCGCTCGTCTATCTGACCTATAGCGATCGCGTGGTCAGCGGCAGCGCGAAAAACAGCGTCAGTGCCGTACCGATGCCGAACGGCACCACGATTCCCGTCAAATGACAGGCGACAGGCGTGGCAGGGCCACGGTCAACACCTCAGCGCGCGTGCGTCCCGGCAAGGCTTGCCGCGACGTATCGCGCGTGCCGCCGCCCGATATTGCCTCGCCGTCCGACACGCTCCGCGTGATGTCCCTCCCGAGCGGCGCCCGCCGCCGCACATGCCCACGACGCGCTACACTGATCGGCCCAGCCGGACTTTCGTCATGACCACCACCCACCGCTTCCGCGATTCCGCCCGCTACTGGCGCACGCCGCTTCTGCCCGGCGCGGACCTGCTCACGGCCGAATATCGCGATCACGAATTCGCGCCGCATTGGCACGATGCGTACACGATCCCGGTGATCGTCGCGGGCGCGGAATGCTACCGGTATCGCGGCGAGCATTATGTTGCCGAGGCCGGCAGCGTGCCCATCATCAACCCGGGCGAACTGCATACGGGATCGAAGGCAGTCGAGGCCGGCTGGCGGTATCGCGTGATCTATGCGCCGGTCGAGTTCATGCACGATCTCGCCGCGGAAGTCGGCGGCAAACCGCAGGCCTTGCCGTGGTTCGCGCCCGGCGTGATCCGCGATCCCGATCTCGCGATGCGGCTCGCGTGCGCGCATCGCCTGCTCGAAGCGGGCGACGACGAACTCGCCGCCGAGGCCGCGATGCTCGACGCGCTGTCCACGCTGCTGGTCCGCTATGCGCAGACACGGCCGGAGCCGGCGCGCCTCGCCACCGACGACGTGCGCGTCGCGCTCATGCAGGAGCGCCTCGCCGGCGACCTGCTCGAGTCCGTGCCGCTCGCGGAAGTGGCGAAGGCGACGGGGCTGTCGCCGTTTCACGCGGCGCGCCTCTTCACGCGAACGACCGGCTTGCCGCCGCACGCGTGGCGCAATCAGGTGCGCCTGCAGCGCTCGCTCGCGCCGCTGCGCGCGGGCATCCCGGTAACGGACGTCGCCGCCGCGAGCGGCTTCACCGACCAGAGTCATTTCACGCGCCACTTCCGCCGCATGTTCGGCGTGCCGCCCGGCCAGTGGCAGGGAACCGCGCGCGGGGCCTGAGCACGCGGGGCGGGGCGTCCGGGCAGCCCACGCGCTGACCGTAGCGCAAACAGCCGCACCGGCCCGGCGAACAGCGCCGAAGTCGATCCCGTCGTTTCCGGCTAGATGGCTAATAGCCGAATCTTCGAGCAGGGAAAATCAGGCGCGAAGCGGTGGCCTGCCGCGCCTCCATCGGCCTGCTTGGCCCATCCCCTCACCCGCCCGCAACGGGAACAGCACCCCGAACGGACAACCCGAACGACGACCCCGCAGCAAGAACGTACAAGCCCACCGCACCGCTCCCCGCTATGCTTCCGCAATCAAGGAGGCCAGATTGACCGATTCCCCCCAAGGCCAGCCCGTTCGCCCAGGCCATCTCAAAGAATTCAGCGCCGGCGCGCGCGACATCATTCCGATGCTGGTCGGCGCGGCGCCGTTCGGCGTCATTTTCGGCACGCTCGTCGCATCCGGCCCGCTGCATCTGTGGCACGGCCAGTTGATGTCGCTGATCGTATTCGCCGGCTCCGCGCAGTTCATCGCGCTCGGCCTGATCGCCGGACACGCGAGTTTCGCCGTGATCTGGGCAACCACGCTCGTCGTCAATCTGCGTCACGTGCTGTATAGCGCGACGCTTGCACCGCATGTCGCGCATCTGCCCAAACGCTGGCGCTGGGCGCTCGGCGCGCTGCTCACCGACGAAGTCTTCGCGGTCGCGTGGGAGCACTACCGGCATCGCGAACCGGGCACGGTCGGTCCGTATTATTTCTTCGGTGCCGGCGCGGCGATGTATCTGAACTGGCAGTTGTGGACCGTCGTCGGCCTGCTGTTCGGCGCGGCCTTCCCGGGCCTGCAAGCGCTCGGACTCGATTTCGCGATGGTCGCGACGTTCATCGCGATCGTCGTGCCGCAACTGGTCGCACTGCGCTTTATCGCGGCAGCCGCGACGGCGGGCACGCTGGCGTTTTTCTGGCAGGCATGGCCGTACAAGCTCGGCCTGCTCGGCGCGGTCTTCGCCGGCGTTGCAGTCGGCGTGCTGCTGTCGAGTTCGCGCCTGAGCCTGCGCGGCTCGCGCACCGCTGCGGAGGCCACGCGATGAACTACGTCCTTCTGATCGCCGGCATGGCCGCCATCACGTGGGTGATCCGCGCCGCCGTGTTCGTGCTCGGCGACCGGCTCGTATTCCCGCCGCTGCTGCGCACCGCGCTCAGCTTCGTGCCCGTTACCGTGCTGACCGCGATCATCGTGCCGATGGCCGTTTCGCCGCACGGCAACCATGCCGAGCTGAGCTGGCGCAATCCGCAGCTGGTCGGGGCGCTGGCGGCCGTCGTCGCCAGCGCGACGACGCGCCGGCCGCTGCTGACCATCGCGGTCGGGCTGGCCGTGTTCTTCCTCTGGCAGTGCGTCGTGCTGAAGTAAGCGCGTTCCGGGCCCGACCGCGCGGCTGATCCTGGCCGCGCGATGGCTCCGTACCGCGTTCGCGCCGGGCCGTCTCTCACGCCCTCACGCCCTCACGCCCTCACGCCCTCAAGTTTCCCTCAACTCCGCCGATAAGCAGTCGAGGTCCGCTCATCGGGATTCGTCCCGCTGATGACGCGGCAACAGGCTGGAACAGCCGCGCCGGCAGCCGGCGTCGCATCGCCCTCGGTCCGCGTGCGGCCGGCGGCGCGACGCGCACCGCGCGGCACGAAAACGGGATAACACATGGGTCAAATCACCCTCAAGCTCAAGGACGAGACCGTCACGTCGCTGCGCAAAGACTTCGAGGCGTTTCTGCGGGTCTCGCTGAAACTCGATCCGCAGTTCGCGACGCCGTCGTTCGAGGACTTTTTGCGCGCGAAGCTGCTCGACAACATGGTGCCGCTAACCGAACACGCGGTGCAGCGGATGCTCCAGGGCGGCCAATACGCGTGGGCCAAGCGCACGCTCGACAAGGAGTTTCCCGACGTCGTCGCGATTCTGATGCGCCAGGCGGGCGAGTTCGGCTTCGGCTTCGCCGCGCGCTCGGAATGGACGCCCGAGGAACTGGCGAAGCAATGCCGCGACTGGGCGGCCGCGATCGTCAAGGAAGCGGAAGGCGACGCGACGCTCGTCGATCCGCTCGCCGCGCAGATCAGGAGCGCGGCACAGGACATCCAGGCGCTCGAAGAGGTAATGCAAACGCCGGCCTGGCGGCTCGTCGAATCGCTGCGTCAGCGCGTCTACGAGGCGAAGGTCGCGTGCGAGACGAGCACGGGCAGCACCGCGCGCGAAAAACTCGGCGAGCTGCGCGGGCTCCTGCGCCTCGGCCTTGCGCACGGCACGTTCCAGAAGCAGGAAGCGCAGCAGATCATGGAATACCTGCGCCTGCTCAAGCCCGAGATTTTCGTCGAGGAACCGGACGACGTGTTCTCGCGGCTCGCCGCGTGGCTGCGCAATTTCTTCGTGCCGCCGCGCCCGGTGGCGCAGCAGCAACAGCAGCGGCAGTCGCGCTAGGCAGCGCGCGGGGTTCGCGCCGCGCGGCGGCAAGACCGGGCAACGGTGGCCATCCGCCGTCGCGGCGCAGCAGCAGCAGCAGCAGCAGCAGCACTGCGAGACACACGCACAATGGCGTCATCGCCGAATTCGTTCATCCCGCTCCGAGGCGCCGTGCCTTGCTCCCGGCGCGCCGCACTCAATCCCACATCTTCCTGAGTTTCGCCGCAATCTCGATCTTCGCCTGCGCAGCGGCGGCGAGCCCCGCCGCACTCGGCGCGCGCGCGACCGGCACGCGCGGCCACGCATAGGCGTCGAACAGCGGCAGCATCGGCGTGGCGATGAAGCGCGTGCGCGATGCCCACACGTGGCGGTCGCCGAGATGGGTCTGGTTATGCACGTAAAAGCGCTGCGGCACGACGATGTGCAGGTCCTCCTTCGCGCGCGTCATCGCCACGTAGAGCAGGCGCCGCTCCTCGTCGATATCCTCGTCGCTGCCGGTACCGAGATCGGACGGAATGCAGCCGTCGACGCCGTTCAGCACGAACACGTTGCGCCACTCCTGCCCCTTCGCCGAATGGATCGTCGACAGGATCAGGTAGTCCTCGTCCAGCAGCGGCACGCCGGATTCGTCACTGGTCGCGTCGGGCGGATCGAGCGTCAGCTCGGTCAGAAAGCGCTCGCGCGACGGATACGTGCCGGCGATGCTCTCCATCTGCAAGACGTCCGCATGACGGATCGCGGCATCTTCGTGATTGCGTTCGAGATGCGGCTCGTACCAGCGCCGCACCATTTCGAATTCGGCGGGCCACGGCGTCTGCCGCCCATACACGCTCGACATCAGCTTGACGAACGGATGCCAGTCCTCCTGCGCCCGCGCCGGCGCGCTGAACCCGGCCAGCGCAGCGAGCGCGCCGCCGGCCGGCGCGGCCGGATCACCCTCGCCTATGCTCATGCCGGTGCCAACGCGCGCCGCGATGTCGTCGAGCAGCTTCGCCGCGGTCGCTGGCCCCACGCCCGGCAGCAGTTGCACGACCCGAAAACCGGCCACGCGGTCACGCGGATTCTCGGCCCAGCGCAGCACCGCGAGCACGTCCTTCACATGCACCGAGTCGAGAAATTTGAGCCCGCCGAATTTGACGAACGGAATATTGCGGCGGGTCAGCTCGATCTCGAGCGCGGCGCTGTGATGCGCCGCGCGAAACAGCACCGCCTGCGACTTGAGCTTGACGCCCTGCTCGCGCGCCTCCAGCACCTGTTCGACGACGTAGCGTGCCTGCGCGGCTTCGTCGGCAACCGTGACGAGGCGCGGACGCTGCGCCGATGCCTTGTCGGTCCAGAGATTTTTCGTGTAGCGCTCGCTCGCGAGTTCGATCACCGCGTTCGAGGCGGCGAGAATCGGCGCGGTCGAGCGGTAGTTGCGCTCCAGCGTGACCTGGCGCGCGGGCGGGTCGAACTGCTGCGGAAAATCGAGGATGTTGCGCACGGTCGCGCCGCGAAACGAGTAGATCGATTGCGCGTCGTCGCCGACCACCGTGAGGCCGCGGCCGTCGGGTTTCAGCGCGAGCAGGATCGACGCCTGCAGGCGGTTGGTGTCCTGATATTCGTCGACAAACACGTGATCGAAACGCGCCGACAGATCGGCGGCGATGGCCGGCTCGGCGGCGATGTGCGACCAGTAGAGCAGCAGATCGTCATAATCGAGCACGCTCTGCTTCTGCTTCGCGTCGACGTAGGCGGCAAACAGCCGGCGCAGATCGTCCTCCCATTCGCGGCACCACGGAAACGCGCTCTCGAGCACCTGGCCGAGCGAGGCGCCGGTATTCACGGCGCGCGAATAGATCGCGAAACACGTGCCCTTGGCCGGGAAGCGCCGCTCTTTCGCGGACAGCCCCAGTTCATGGCGCACGAGGTTCATCAGGTCGGCGGAATCTTCGCGATCGTTGATCGTGAAGGCGGGCGAGAGGCCGATCAGATCGGCGTATTCGCGCAGGAACCGCGCGCCGACGCTGTGAAACGTGCCCGACCACGTGAGCCCTTGCGCGAGCGCGGCGCCCACGCCGCTCGTGCTGGCCGCCGCAGCCGTGATGCGCGTGACGCGGCGCGTCATCTCGAGCGCCGCGCGGCGCGAAAAGGTCAGCAGCAGGATGCGGTGCGGATCGGCGCCCTTCAGCACCAGATTGGCGACGCGATGCGCAAGCGTGTTGGTCTTGCCCGAGCCGGCGCCCGCGATCACGAGCAATGCGCCGGGTGGCGCGTTCGGCGTGTCGGCCCCGTATTCGACGGCTTCGCGCTGCGCGTCGTTGAGCTTCGCGAGCCAAGCGGCGGTATCGAACGGCGGAGCGGATTCGGCGACGGTGGACACTGAGCGGTTCGTGCGTTGGATGGATTCAGGATGGCGACGCATACTGTATATCCATACAACTGCTCGCGACAAGCGCCCTTTTTTGCCGGGTCTGGGTGTGCCGCAACCGGCGCGCGGCTTGCCGGTTGCCGGTTGCCGGTTGCCGGTTGCCGGTTGCCGGTTGCCGGTTGCCGGTTGCCGGTTGCCGGTTGCCGGTTGCCGGTTGCCGGTTGCCGGTTGCCGGTTGCCGGTTGCCGGTTGCCGGTTGCCGGTTGCCGGTTGCCGGTTGCCGGTTGCCGGTTGCCGGTTGCCGGTTGCCGGTTGCCGTCAGAGCTTACGCTGTCGGGAAGTTCCCTGTGAAAAATCCGCGCCGGAGCACGCGCCCGCGTGTTTCCACGCCGCTCGCGCGCCCCGGCATCGGGGCCTGATGCCGGCGGCTTAATGCTTGACGTCGGCACCCTCGGCCTGCTCGCCCGCCTGCCCTTCCATGTTCATCTTCATCGCGTTGTTGGCGGTCTGCTTGTCGGCCTTCTGGTTGATCTTCGCGTCGCGCACCTGCTCCTTGTACTGTGTCTTCGCGGCCTTCTGCTGCGCCTTCATTTCCGCCTTCGACGTCTTCTTCGACGCGCGATATTCCGCGTTGGCCTTCGCATCGGCTTCACGCTTCTGCACGAGCGGGTCGGGCGAGCCCGGCGCCGTCAGACGGGTCGGCGGCGGGGCCGGCTCGACGCCCTGGGCGGCGGGCGCATCCGGAGTCGGCAGCGCGCCCTGGGCAACAGGGACGGACGGGGCCGGCGGAGCAACGCCAACGGTGCCTTGCGTCTGGATCTGCGCCTGACCGCCGATGCCGGTGGCCGGCTGTGCGGTCTGTGCAACGGCGGCCGTCGCGGCAAAAGCGGTAAGGGCGGTACCGATCAGGAGCGAACGAATCTGGGTCATGGCTAAATCCTCTCTAAAGTGGTCGTGACACGGGCGGACGATCTGACGTCACGATGGCGGGGTATGCAGGATGCCTCGCGTGCCGCGCCCGGTCCTGGGCGTCGCCGGACCGGTTGCCATCAGATGCGTATCCGGAATCCAGTGGGCTTCACTGCTGAGTTGCACTTTAGGAGTGAAATCCATCCGGTACGACTAGCGTTACGGAACGTTTCACTTTCCGACATCTGCATAACATCTGCTTTCAATTGCTTGCGGGGAGACCGGCGCCCGTCTCACCCGCCGACGGCCGCCTGGTGCTCTGCTGGCGGCCGCCGGTTTCCGCTCGCGCCCGCGTTGTGCTTTATGATGCGAACCCCGACCGCCAACCCGCAGCCCCGCAAAGGCGCAAACGTCATGCCTAACCTCAATTTCACGCTCACCGGCGAGTACGTCGAACTGCACAATCTCCTGAAGATAACGGGCCTCGCGGACAGCGGCGGCTCCGCGAAAATGATGGTCGCGGAAGGTGCCGTGACCGTCGACGGTCAGGTCGAAACGCGTAAAACGTGCAAGATCCGCGCGGGCCAGGTCGTGCTGCTCGGCGATACGCGCATTGCGGTTCACGAGGGCTGACGCGGAGCCGAAGCCGCTTGCCGCGGCTCAAAGCCCGTGGCGCGGGGCCGGGGCCGCTGCCACGGTCCGCTTAGGCAATGCATCCGCGGCCCCCGCCGCCGCACATCCGGCCCCACCGTCGCAGTCCGGAAATTCACCGGACGGCACGCACTGGAACCGTGCATCCACCATCGACATTGGCCGGACGAGGCAATAAGCTGTGGGTTTCGACAGGTAAGCGTAAGCGACAGCCCGCGCAACGAACCGCGCCGCCGGCCGCCGCGCTACGGATTGTTCCCCCGTTCGTCGCGCCACTGGGCCGCCCGGCGCGCCGTTCCCGACCCGCGCCGCCGCTTTTGCCCGCGCCTCGCTGTCGCCACTTTTCGCCGCCAGGCATTTCATGACCCGCTTTTCATGACCCAATCCGGCTTCGCCCGCGCGGCCTCCCGGCCGCCGACCCTATCCCGCCACGCGGCCGACACCGCGCGGCTCGCCGCGCCGCTCGCCATTGCCCAACTGTCGCAGATGGCAATGAGCGTCACCGATACGATCCTGCTCGGCTCGCTCGGCCCCGACGCGCTCGCCGCCGGCGGCCTCGGCGCGAATCTGTTTTTCGTCGTCGTCACGCTGCTGCAGGGCGTGCTGACCTCGGTCAGCGTCAGCGTCGCGCACGCGCGCGGCGCGCAGGATGACGGCCGCGTGCCGCCTATCTACTGGACCGGTTTCGTGCTGTCGGTGCTGCTCTCGGTGCCGGCGTTCATCCTGCTGTCGTTCGCCTCGCAGATCCTGCTCGCGTTCGGCGAGCCGGGCCTGCTCGCGCACAACGTCGGCGAATATGCGGCGGTGCTGCGCTGGGGCGCGCCCGCGAGCCTGATCGGCGTGGGGCTCATGCGCTCGTTCCTGCCGGCGATCGGCGCGGCGCGGCGGCTGCTGTGGGTGTCGATCGCGAGCGTCGGCGTGAACGGCTTCCTGAACTACGGGCTGATCCACGGCGCCTACGGACTGCCGCGGCTCGGCTTTCTCGGCTCGGCGGCCGCGACCACGATCACCGTCTGGTTGACCGCGCTCGTGCTGATGGCGCTGCTGCATCTGCGGCCGCGCTTCCGGCATTTCGTCGTCGCGACGCGGCCCAGGTTGCCGCTGATGGGCGAGCTGTTCGGCATCGGCTGGCCGGTTGCGATCACCTACGGCGTCGAATCGACCCTCTTCCTCGCGACGGGGCTGATGGTCGGCCTGCTCGGCGAATCGCAGCTGGCTGCGCATCAGATCGCGCTGAACGTCGCCTCGGTCGCGTTCATGGTGCCGCTGTCGATCGGCCAGGCCGCCAACGTGCGGGTCGGCTACTGGGCCGGCGCCGGCCAGCCGCTCGCCGCGCGCCATGCGGGCTTCGTCGCGCTGGCGCTCGGCGTCGGCTTCATGTCGATGTCGGGCCTCGTGCTGATCACCGCGCCGCACTGGATCGTCGGCCTGTATCTGCATCTCGACGACCCCGCCAACGCGCCGACCGTCGCGCTCGCAAGTTCGCTGCTCGGCGTGGCGGCGATCTTCCAGATCGTCGACGGCATGCAGGCGGTCGGCTCGGGCTGTCTGCGCGGCCTGAAGGACACGCGCATCCCGATGATCGCCGCCGCGTTCGGCTACTGGGTGATCGGCTTTCCGACCGGCTATCTGCTCGCGTTTCACGGCGGCCTCGGCGCGCGCGGCTTGTGGTGGGGGCTTGCCGCCGGCCTCGCGAGCGTCGCGCTGCTGATGACGCTGCGCTTTCACCGGCTGAGCCTGCGCCGGCTGCCGGCGGAACCGGCCACGCCGCCGGCGCGGCCGGTCTGAGCGAAATAGCGGAACCCCCCACTCCTGAAGCACTCCCTGCAAACGGTAAAATGGCCGCCTCGGCACGCGCGCGCTTACCCGCGTTCGCGCGTCGCGAGCCACGAGCCGCACACAGGCAGGCGCGCCTCACGAAGGCCTGCGCCGGATTGCGTAGCTGGGGCGCCTACCCTCGCCCACGCGGCCTGCCGCTCGAATGGGCTGCTCGCCACGCGCCGTGCATCGGATCGCACCGGGTTAGCCGCGCGTCGACGATGCCGTGGCCGCGCACCTGCTGTCACCGCTCACCGCTTCACGCGCTCCGGCGCAGCAAAAAAACGGAACGCCCGCCGCCGGTAGCCGACTCCCCGGCCGATGCCGGCTGCCGGACCCGTCACACCGATTTCTCGCAATAAAAAAACCTGAGGACCCACCGCCATGCTTGCCCGCGTCACCCGCCTGTTCCCGCTCTGGGCCGTGCTCGTTTCGATCGCCGCGTATTTCTCGCCAGCGTCGTTTGCCGGCGTCGCGCCGCACGTCACCACGCTTCTCACGATCATCATGCTGGCGATGGGCGTCACGCTGTCGGCGTCCGACTTCCTGCGCGTGTTCACGCGCCCCGCGCCCGTGATCGCCGGCATCGTGCTGCACTACCTCGTGATGCCGCTCGCCGCGTGGGTCATCGCCCGGGTGCTGCGCATGCCGCCCGACCTGACCGCCGGCATGGTGCTGGTCGGCAGCGTCGCGAGCGGCACCGCGTCGAACGTGATGATCTATCTCGCGCGCGGCGACGTCGCGCTGTCGGTCACGATCAGCGCGCTGTCGACGCTCGTCGGCGTGTTCGCGACACCGCTGCTGACGCGTCTTTACGTCGACGCGTCGATCGTCGTCGACGTGCAAGGCATGCTGATGAGCATCCTGCAGATCGTCGCGCTGCCGATCGTCGTCGGTCTCGTCATCAACCATCTGTTCGGCAAGCTCGTGCGCAAGGTCGAGCCGATTCTGCCGCTCGTCTCGATGGTCGCGATCGTGCTGATCATCGGCGCGGTGGTCGGCGGCACGCAGAAGAGCATTGCCTCGGTCGGTCTCGTGGTGATGCTCGGCGTCGTGCTGCATAACGGCATCGGCCTGCTCGGCGGCTACTGGGGTGGGCGTCTGCTCGGTTTCGACGAAGCCGTCTGCCGCACGCTCGCGATCGAAGTCGGCATGCAGAACTCCGGCCTCGCCGCGACGCTCGGCAAGCTCTACTTCACGCCGCTCGCGGCGCTGCCGGGCGCGCTCTTTTCGGTGTGGCACAACCTCTCGGGGTCGCTGCTCGCGGGCTACTGGGCCGGCCGTCCGGCAAAGGGCTCGACGCATGCCGACGGCGAGCGCGCGCTGAATGCCGAGCGCGGGTAAGTTGGGGCTTGGCGCGGCGATTGCGGTTCGGGTGATCGCCGCGCGCGCAGTGGTCGGCACGGAGCCCATCGACGCGACGGTCGTGGCGCAACGAGCGCTTTAACAACGAAGTTGCGCGTCAGACGCCTCAAGGGCGGCTACGGTCATCGCAACGCACGAAGCGGCTGGCCCGGAGCCTGTCGGTGCGCGCCATGACGCAACGAAAGCCTCACCCGCGATCGCAATCTCGATCACGGCAACAGCGTGGCCGCCCTATCTCACCCTGCACGGCAACCGGGGAAAAAACACCCGCTCACCCGCCACGCACCCAGACGCCGCGCCAAACCACAAGCACGATCCCCCGCCACCTTATCGCCCTGTGCGGAACGAAAGCCACCTCGCCCGATTCCCCTTAGAATTGGCTTCTCGACAGCGCGGACCCTGCCTTCGCGCCAGTCGCCACGAGACGCTTGCGAAAAGGGAGAACACCACGTGCACGAGCCTCTCGACCCGAGCCGGACCACGCCACGCCGCCGGCGCGCACCGGGCATAGCGGGACGTATCCTTCTGCTCTGCTGCTTCGGCGCATTGCTGAGCGCGTGCGCCACCAGGCCGCCCGCTACCGCGTACGACCGCGCCCTCACCCACGCCCTCCCCGTCACCGCCGACACCCCGCTGCGCGCCGCGCTCGTGCCGCTCGAAGCGCAGCATCCGCGGCAATCGGGCTTCCGGGTGCTGTCGAGCGGCACCGACGCGTTGCAGATGCGCATCGCGCTCGCGCGCGCGACGACGAAAACGCTCGACATGCAGTACTACATCGCCAACGAGGACACCACCGGCAAGCTGCTGCTCGGCGCCGCGCTCTATGCGGCCGATCACGGCGTGCGCGTGCGCATGCTCGTCGACGATCTGAACTTCAAGGACATCGACCGCACCATGGCCGGCCTGAACACGCACAAGAACATCGAGATTCGCGTGTTCAACCCGTTCGGCAGCGCGCAGGAAGGCATGTTCGAGCGCACCACGAATCTGTTCACGCAGATCGGCCATTTCACGCGCCGCATGCACAACAAGGCGATGATCGCGGACAACCAGCTGGCGATCGTCGGCGGCCGCAATCTCGGCGACGAATACTTCAGCGCCAGCGAAACGCTGCAATTCCGCGACCTCGACGTGCTGGCGGCCGGCCCGATCGTCGCGGATGTCTCCGCGAGTTTCGACGACTACTGGAACAGCGGCATCGCCTATCCGCTGAGCGTGCTCAACAAGCAGACGTTCGATCAGAAGGAGCTCGACCAGACGCGCGACGATCTGCGCGAGCACTGGCGCGAGAACGCCGATCCGTACAACGCGAAGCCGCTGAACGCCACGCCGCTCGCCTCGCAGATCGCGAGCGAGCAACTGGACCTCACCTGGGCGCCGGCCGAATTCGCGGCAGACCTGCCGGAGAAAATCGAGCATCCCTCGCCGGATTACGTGAGCCCGCCGATGCAACGGCTGTTCCAGCTGATGCGCGACGCGCGCCACGACTTCCTGATCATCTCGCCGTACTTCGTGCCGCACGAAGCGGGTGTCAAGGCGGCCGGCGAACTCACGCAGCGCGGCATCCGCATCGCCGTGCTGACCAATTCGCTTGCCGCGACCGACGCGGTCGCCGTGCAGGCCGGCTACAGTCCGTTCCGCGTGCCGCTGCTGCAACAGGGCGTCGAGCTGTACGAATTCAAGCCGCGCCAGGACACGCCGCGCGCGCGGCTGGTGGGCTCGAGTTCGCGCGCGAGCCTGCATGCGAAAACCTATGTGATCGACCACCAGATTCTCGTGATCGGCTCGATGAATCTCGATCCGCGCTCGGCGCATCTGAACACCGAACTCGCGCTCGTGATCCACAGCCCCGCCCTCGCGAATCAGGTCGCGAAGATCTTCGATTTCGCGACCCAGCCCGAGCAGAGTTATCGCGTGACGCTCGCCGGCCCCACGCAGCTTGCCTACCTGCGCTCGATCGGCGCGCCGCGCTCGCCGCTCGTGTGGACCGACGTCGAGGACGGCCGGCCGCGCACCTACATTTTCGATCCGCAGGCGGGTTTCTACCGCAATGCGCTAACGGGTCTATTCTCCCTATTGCCTGTCAACGATGAACTTTGAGAAGTGGAGTGCAAGATGACTGAAGACGTACGCATGGAACGCGACACGTTCGGCGAAATCGCCGTGCCGAACGCCCGTTTGTGGGGCGCGCAAACGCAGCGCTCGCTGCAGAACTTCAAGATTTCGACGGAGAAGCAGTCGCCCGAACTGATTACCGCGCTCGCCGTCGTCAAGCGCGCGGCGGCCGAGGTCAATCTCGGTCTCGGCGTGCTCGACGAAAAGAAGGCGCACGCGATCATGCAGGCGGCCGACGAGATCATCGACGGCAAGCATCCCGGCGAATTTCCGCTCGCGGTCTGGCAGACCGGCTCCGGCACGCAGACCAACATGAACCTCAACGAGGTGATCGCGAACCGCGCGAGCGAGCTGCTCGGCGGCGAGCGCGGCGAGGCGCGCAAGGTGCATCCGAACGACGACGTGAATCGCGGCCAGTCGTCGAACGACGTGTTCCCGACCGCGATGCACGTGGCCGCCGCCTACGCGATCGTCAAGCATCTGCTGCCCGCGCTGAAGACGCTGCGCGACACGCTCGACGGCAAGGCGAAGGCGTTCGCCGAAGTCGTCAAGATCGGCCGCACGCACCTGCAGGACGCGACGCCGCTCACGCTCGGCCAGGAGTTTTCGGGCTATGTCGCGCAACTCGAGCACGGCATCCGTCACGTGGAATCGGCGCTGCCGCATCTGTACGAGCTCGCGCAGGGCGGCACCGCGGTCGGCACGGGCCTGAACGCGCATCCGCAGTTCGCGGACAACGTCGCGGCCGCGATCGGCAAGCTGACCGGTCTGCCGTTCGTGTCGGCGCCCAACAAGTTCGAGGTGATGGCCGGCGCCGACGCGCTCGTGTTCGCGCATGGCGCGCTGAAAACGGTGGCCGCGAGCCTGAACAAGATCGCCAACGACATCCGCTGGCTCGCGAGCGGACCGCGCTGCGGTCTCGGCGAGCTGTCGATTCCCGAAAACGAGCCGGGCAGCTCGATCATGCCGGGCAAGGTCAACCCGACCCAGTCCGAAGCGCTGACGATGCTGTGCGCGCAGGTGTTCGGCAACGACGTCGCAGTGAACATCGGCGGCGCGAGCGGCAACTTCGAGCTGAACGTGTTTCGTCCGATGATCGCGCACAACGTGCTGCAATCGGTGCGTCTGCTCGCCGACGGCGCGCTGAGCTTCAATGAGAACTGCGCGTTCGGCATCGAGCCGAATCGCGAGCGCATCGATACCTTGCTCAACGAATCGCTGATGCTCGTGACGGCGCTCAATCCGCACATCGGCTACGACAAGGCCGCGCAGATCGCCAAGAAGGCGCACAAGGAAGGCACGACGCTGAAGGCGTCGGCGCTGGCGCTCGGCTATGTCACCGAACAGCAGTTCGACGAGTGGGTGCAGCCGAAGGATATGGTGGGGCGCACGGCGGGGTAAGTGCGCCAGAAAGTGCGGCTGGAAGTGCGCGGGGCGGCGCGTGCAGCAGACGCGCCGCCAGTCTCTGCATGCAGGCTGGAGGGCAACCCCGCGGTGCTCAGATCTTCCCTTGAGCGACTTCTTCCGGCTTCAGCTCGACGATCGCGTCGAGCGCGTCCTTGACGTCCATCGCGTACTTGGCGAGGCGCTTCTGCTCATCGGTCTGCGGCACGAAAGCGGGCACCTGCACCGGATGGCCGTTCTCGTTGACGGCGACCATCACGACGAGGCAGTCCGTGGTTTGCAGCAGCTCGCCGCCTTTCGGGTCGCCCGCCTGCACCGACACGTGGATATGCATGCTCGTGCGGCCCGTCGCGACGACCCGCGCGCGCAATTCGACGAGATTGCCGACGAGGATCGGCCGGCGAAAACGGATATTGCCGACGCTGACCGTCACGCAATAGCGCCCCGACCAGACTGCCGCGCACGCATAGGCGGTCTCGTCGATCCACTTCATCAGCGCGCCGCCATGCACCTTGCCGCCGAAGTTGACCGAGATCGGCTCGGCGAGAAAGCGGAAGGTCGTTTCCGAACGGTCCAGCGGGGCGGTGGGGAGAGTGCTCATCTTGACTCCGGTCAATCGGATGCATTGAAAGGGGGCGATTATACGAGCGCAATATTGCGCGCGGCGCGGCGTCGAGCGCATGGAGAGGCGAAATATCCGCCGGGGAGCGCCTCGCGCGCCGCACGGCCGCGATAAAAACCGCACCTAGTTGTGGACGCTGATGCCTTCGTCGATCGTGCCGTACATCTCGATGCTGCCGCTACCCGCCGAGCCCGAACCGGCTCCGCCCTGCGCGCAGGCGCCCAGCAGCAGAACCGCAGCGGCGACGGCCAGAAGAGTTTTCATCACGCGTATTCCTGCAAAGACAGGCTTCGATTCTAGCCTGGCGGGCCGAGACGGCGCCGAAACGCGGGTTCCCGGCCCGAGCTGCCGGTTTTGGGCGCGCTTGCGGTATGGCATCGTTCACGCCAGGCTGAAACATCGAATCGCGCGGACGGATACAGTGGAGAGCAAGGCACGCCGCGTCGCCGCCGTGTGCCGCCAGGCTTGGCCGCTTGCCGAGGCTTGAGACTGAAGGTTCAAGGCGGCTAATCGCGATGCTTCGCAGCCTGCCGCGTTGTCGCGTTGCCACGTCAACCGCCGGATCGACGTCAGCCACATCCAGCCGACCGCAGCCACCTTTGGACACGTCAAGCGGCGTTTCACACGACTCAGGAGCCCCGATGACTTCCCCCACAACAGCCCCCCGCGCCGACGACCAGAACCATTTCCCCGGCTTGAGCCGCATCGGCGCCTTGCTCGCCGACCCGGGCCGGGCCGCGATGCTGTGGGCGCTGATGGACGGCAGCGCCCGCCCCGCTGGCGAACTGACGATGATCGCAGGGCTCTCGCCCTCGGCGGCGAGCGCGCATCTCTCGCGCCTCACCGACGGCGGCCTGCTCGCGCTCGACGTGCGCGGACGGCATCGCTATTTCCGCATCGCCTCGCCGGAGATCGCGGCGTCGATCGAAGCGCTCGCCAACGTCGCCCAGCTCAGCGCGCCGCAACGGAACGCGCCGCGCCCCGCGCGTACCGTGCCGTTCGAAATGCGCTATGCCCGCACCTGCTACGACCACATGGCGGGCGAATTGTCGGTGCGGCTGTTCGAGCGCATGCTCGCGCGCGGGATGCTCACCCAGCACGGCGCCTCGCTCGAAACCACCGTCGAGGGAGCCGCCCGGTTTGCCGACTGGGGCATCGCTCTGTCCGAACAGAAGAGCCGCCGCCGGCGCTTCGCGTGCACCTGCCCGGACTGGAGCATGCGCCGTCCGCACCTGGGCGGCGCGCTCGGCGCGGCGCTGCTCGATGCATGGTGCGCGCACGACTGGGTCGAACGCAGCGAGCGGCCGCGCATTCTGCGCATCACGCCTGCTGGACAACGGTATTTCGATGCGTTTCTCGCCGAATGAACGCCGAATGAGCACCAACGCAAGCACCAGTCGCCAGTTGCGACCCGATGAATACGAGTGAACGCGCGCCTGTCCCGCATCGTCTGACGCATCGCCGGAATCGTGCCGCTGGCCCGAATCGTCGAAACCGCGGGTGCAGCAGGAACCGCAAGCGCCACGTGAACCGCTCGTAGCAACCGTCCAATCCCAGCCGCCCCGAACCCGCGAACGACCGCTCGCCGGGCCCTGCCCGCGCGCCCTTGCACCCGGCGGAGACCTTTTGTTACCGCCAGCGAATCCACCTTACAAAAGTGGCGGCCCTGAAACATCGGCGACGGGTACAGTACCTTACGGGCCCGGCGGATTGCCGCGTCCGTCGGAGGGAGATCAATCATGACAAACGTTACCCAGACCACCATGAAATCCGGGATCGAACGACACGCACGCCAACGCCGGCTCTCCGGCTACACGCTGATCGCGGCCGCCGTGCTCGCGCTCGCCGCGCAAACCGGCTTCGCGCAGGAAGCGCCGCCGGCGCCAGCAGGTGCGGCCGCCACGCAGGGCGGCGATCCGCCCGGGCGCATCGCGCGTCTGAACTACACGGCCGGCACCGTGACCACCGAGCCCGCCGGCGCCGGCGACTGGTCGTACGCGCAGATCAACCGCCCGCTCACGGCCGGCGACCAGCTCTGGAACGACCAGAACGCGCGCTCGGAGCTGCACATCGGCTCGACCGCGGTGCGCCTCGGCCAGAACACGAGCCTCGACGTACTCAATCTCGACGACACGAGCGCGCAGCTCAAAGTCGCGCAGGGCACGCTGTCGACGCACGTGCGCGAACTCCCGCCGGGCTCGTCGTATGAAATCGACACGCCCAATCTCGCGCTCGGCATGAACGGCCCCGGCGACTACCGCGTCGACGTCGCGCCGGACGGCAGCAGCACGACCGTCACCGTCAGAAGCGGCAGCGCGATCGCGTACGGCGACGGCGGCCAGGTGCCGGTCGCGGCGGGCCAGCAGATCCGCTTCGGCGGCACCAATCTGCAGCAGCTCGCCGACAACCGCGCGCCCGGCCTCGACGACCTCGACCAGTGGGCGGCCAGCCGCGACGCCACGGAAGACCGTTCCTTGTCGGCGCGCTACGTGTCGCGCGACATCCCCGGTTACGAGGACCTCGACGCCAACGGCACCTGGCGCGACAGCCCGCAGTACGGCGAAGTATGGGTGCCGCGCGCGACGCCCGCCGGCTGGGCGCCGTATCACGACGGCCACTGGGTATGGCAGGCGCCTTGGGGCTGGACCTGGGTCGACGACGAACCGTGGGGCTTCGCGCCCTACCACTACGGCCGCTGGGCCGACATCGACGGCTCGTGGGCGTGGGTGCCGGGTCCGCTCGAAGCCGCCGCGCCGCCCGTCTATGCGCCCGCGCTGGTGGCCTTCGTCGGCGACGATGACGGCGGCGTCGACTGGGGTGTGAATCTGGCGATCGGCGGGGCGATCGCGACGGGCGTGGCGTGGTTCCCGCTCGGTCCGGGCGAGCCGTGGCATCCGCACTGGGGCGATCACGACCGCTGGAGCCCTGGGTACTACAACCGCGTGAACCGCACGACGATCGTCAACGACTACCACCGCAACGTGACGAACGTGAACATCCACAACACGTATGTGAACTATCGCGTGCCCGGCGGCGTGACAGCCGTGCCGGCGACCGCGTTCGTGCATGGTCAGCCGGTCGGACGTTTCGCGCAGAAGGTCGATCCGGGTCAATGGCGCAACGCGCGGATCAACCCCGGTGCGCCGGGAATCGCGCCGGTGCGCGAGAGCTTCGGGTCCGATCTGCGGCGCGCGAATTACCGGCCGCCCGCGAGCGTCGCCGCCCGGCAGGTCGTGGCGACGCGCACTCCGGCCATGCCGGCCGCGTATCGCGACGACCTCGCGCAGCGTTTCGCCCAAAGCGGCGGACGCGTGCCGGGCGGCGGTCAGCCGGTCGTGC
>NZ_JAAGPS010000095.1:0-30412 GCF_017105025.1 Paraburkholderia sp. Ac-20336
TGGTCCAGCCGAGCCACTGGCTCAGTTGATCCGACAGCGATTGCCGCGATTCGACGGCATCGACCTCCGCGAAACGGGTCAGTAGGCGAACGAGCGCGGGCCCGCTCAGAGCGGTGCGCTGGGGGGCTTGCAACATACCACCGGAAGCAAAAAACTCAGTAGTTTACACGCTGACGGGCGCGAGGCCGATCTCTTCCCCGATCGCCCCCGTCCGCGAGACATTTCAAACATGCGTTCCGATGGCGCAAACCGCACCCGTAGCGGGACTTTTGCGCGGCCCTGGGGCTTTACCAACCACGGTTTTTCGCCAATAGATCAGCGGGCCGATCAGCGTATAAGATAAAAACACGCTCCCTTCGCCGCATCCTCGCCGTCCCCTGCCTTTCCAGGCTGCCGCCCTGTTCCGAGCGTCGAGAGCCGTAACCCGGCTGTGACCCGCAGTGACCCTGGACGAGACGCGCAGCCGCATGAAATTCGATACCGTGGTGCTCGGCGCCGGCATTGTCGGTGTGTGCGTCGCCGTGCATCTTCAGAAACGCGGACGCGCGGTCGCGCTGCTCGACCGCAAGCAGCCCGGCAACGAGACCTCGTTCGGCAACGCGGGGCTGATCCAGCGCGAAGGCGTCTATCCGTACGCGCTGCCGCGCAGGCTCGGCACGCTGCTGCGCTATGCGCGCAACCAGTCGCCCGAGGTGCGCTATCACGCCAACGCCATGCTCGAAACCGCGCCGTTTCTGTGGCGCTACTGGCGCAACTCGCATCCGCTGAAGCACGCGGCCATCGCGAAGTCGTACGCGACGCTGATCGAGCATTGCATCAGCGAACATCACGCGCTGGCCGCCGCCGCGGGAGCCAGCGCGCTGCTGCGCCCGACCGGCTGGATCAAGGTGTTTCGCAGCGGTATTGCCAGGGATGCCGAAATACGGATCGCCGAGCGCTGGCATCGCGAATACGGCGTCGCGTTTGAAACGCTCGACGCACCGCGTCTGCGGCAGCTGGAACCCGACCTCGACAAGCGTCTGCAAGGCGGCCTGCGTTATCCGGACTCCGACACGGTCAGCGATCCGAACGCACTCGTCACCGCATATGCACGCTATTTCGAAGCGCTCGGCGGGCGGTTTTTTATCGGCGACGCCGACACGCTGCGCGAAGGCTGGCAAGTCGACACGCAGGAAGGGACGCTCGAGGCCGAGTCGGTCGTCGTCGCGCTCGGGCCGTGGTCGGATCGCATCAGTACGCGGCTCGGGTATCGGCTGCCGCTCGCGGTCAAGCGCGGCTATCACATGCACTATGCGCCGCGTCAGACGGCGCGGCTCAATCATCCGGTGCTCGACGCCGAAAACGGCTACGTGCTTGCGCCGATGGCGCGCGGCATCCGCCTGACCACCGGCGCGGAAATCGCGCGGCGCGACGCGGACAAAACACCGGCGCAACTCGACGCGGTCGAGCCGATCGCGCGCACGCTGTTCCCGCTCGGCGAGCGTCTCGACGCCGAGCCGTGGATGGGGCGCCGCCCCTGCACGCCGGACATGATGCCGATCATCGGTGCGGCGAAGAAGCATCAGGGCCTGTGGTTTGCATTCGGCCACGCGCATCACGGCCTGACGCTCGGGCCGGTGACGGGCCGGCTGCTCGCCGAGATGATGAGCGGCGAGGAAACGCTCGTGGACCCGTGGCCGTTTCGCGTCGAGCGGTTCTAGCGGAGTGGGCGTGCTGCACGGCTGATTCGTCGGCCGCTCCGCCGCGTTGGCATTGCCACCTCGCCAGGCCGCTGCCTGAACGGAACGGCGCGGAACAAAACGAAACAGAACGGCGCGGAACCGACGCAATAAAAAACGCCTTGGCGCTATTCGCGCCAAGGCGTTTTTTCAAACCAGTCAACGAGACGCCGATCAGGCCGTCGTCACTGCTGCCCTGCGCGGCGACAGCGCCGACACCGCAAAGCTCACGACAATGTTCGCCGCCAGCGCGATCATGCCGATATAAAGCGGATAGTCCTCATGGCCGACATGCAGCCCGTACACCGGCTTGAGTCCCTGCGAGATCGCGAGGCCCGTGCCGAGCGCGATACCGACGAGCCAGCCAATGAACAGGCCCGGCGTATTGAGGCGGCGCGTGTACAGCGAGAACACGACGGCCGGGAAAATCTGCAGAATCCACACGCCGCCGAGCAGTTGCAGATCGATCGCGTACTGCGTCGGCAGAAACACGATGAACAGCAGCGCGCCGAACTTCACGACCAGCGAGACGATCTTCGCGTTGGCGGCCTCGGCTTGCGGCGAAAGATTCGGCGCAACCAGCGGACGCCACAGATTGCGCGTGAACAGATTCGCCGCGCCGATCGACATGATCGCCGCCGGCACCAGCGCGCTGATCGCAATCGCAGCCGCCGCGAAGCCGATGAACCACGCCGGGAACAGCGTGCCGAACAGCGCGGGCACGACGTCGCTGGCCGACTTCACGTTCACGCCGGCCGCGATCGCCATATAGCCGAGCAGCGCGATCAGGCCGAGCAGCAGCGTGTACGCCGGCAGGAAGATCGCGTTCTTGCGCACGGTCTTGGCCGATGCCGACGACAACACCGCCGTCATCGTATGCGGATACATGAACGCGGCGAGCGCCGAGCCGAGCGCGAGCGAGGCGAATGCGGTGTACTGCGACGGCTTCAGCAGAATGCCGGTCGCGCCGCCCTTCGCCTGGAAGTGCGCGTCGGCCACGGCGAACACGTGTCCGTAGCCGCCGAGCTTCACCGGAATCAGCCATACCGCCGCGATCACGACGATATAGATCATGATGTCCTTGACGAACGCGATCATCGCCGGCGCGCGCAAACCGCTCGCATAGGTGTAGAGCGCGAGAATCACGAACGCGACGATCAGCGGCATTTCACCGCTCACGCCGAGCCCCTTGATGACGACCTGCATGCCGACCAGTTGCAGCGCGATATACGGCATCGTCGCGACGATGCCGGTCAGCGCGACCGCGGCCGGAAACCACTTGCCGCCGTACTCGCCGTGCACGTAGTCGGCCGCCGTGATGTGGTTTTTGTCGTGCGCGACTTTCCACAGCTTTGGCATCACCGCGAATACGAACGGATAGACGATGATCGTGTACGGCAACGCGAAGAAGCCATACGCGCCGACCGAATAAACGAGCGCGGGCACCGCGATCACGGTATAGGCAGTATAGAAATCGCCGCCGACGAGGAACCACGAAATGATCGTGCCGAACTGGCGGCCGCCGAGGCCCCACTCGTGCAATTGCGTGAGATCGCCCCGCTTCCAGCGCGCGGCAAAAAAGCCGATCACGGTCACGAGCACGAAGAACGCGATGAATACCGACATCGAGACGGGGTTCACTGGATTCAGATCGCTCATTTGATACCTCGATACACGATGTAGACCAGCAGCGAGGTCAACGGCACCCACAGAAACTGATACCAGTAGAAAAACGGAAAGCCCGCGAACGAGGGATGCGCGTCGTTATAGAACGGCAGCCACAGCAGCGCAATATAAGGAATCAGCAGAATGAGCCAGCGCCATGAACGGCCGGCGGAAGTGGTGGTCTCCACGTATGTCTCCTTGGGTCTTGTCGACACCGCGCGTCATCGCTTATGGCCTGGCGTGCAGGTGTCCGGTTGCCTGAGGTCAGGCGGAAAAACAGGCAGCGGGCGCGCCGTTCGGGGAATTTCATGGAATTCCGGGAATTCCCTAAGAAACGGCCCGAACGCCGCGGCTCGCGCGAGCGCTTGCGCCGCAAGTGCCGAAACCGCTCCGCGAACGGCGCGCAGGGCCCCCACGCGGCACGGCGCGCCGCGGGGATGTAGTATTCGCCTTCACGGGCGTCCTCACAAGCGCGCAACTACGTAAGCAGTCTACGTAATACTACGTAGACTGCCGGCCGTTTTTCAACGATGAAACTCAAAGCAAAGATTGTGCTGCTCGCGATCGTGCCGTTCCTGGCGGCGATCGCCAGCATCGAAACGGGGGTGCGCCGCGAAGCCACGGCACTCGCCGAGCGGCAGCACGCGACGACCCAGGCCGCTTACCTCGCGAGCAAGGAGATCGAACTCAGGCACTACGTCGAACTCGCGACCACCGCGATCGAGCCGCTCTACGAGGCCGGCCGCGACAATGCGCGCGACGACGCGCTGCTGCGCATGCGCGCGCTCGCCGTGCTCAAGAAGATGGATTTCGGCGAGGACGGCTACTTCTTCGTCTACGACATGCATGGCCGCTCGCTGATGCATCCGCGCGAGCCCGATCTGGTCGGCCGCGATCTCTGGTCGCTGCGCGACAGCCAGGGCGCGCCGACGATCCAGCAACTGCTCGCCGCGGCCGCGCGCGGCGGCGGTTACGTGCGCTATCTGTGGCATCGCCCGTCGACCGGCAAGATCGAGTCGAAACTCGGCTACGTGGTGCCGCTCGAACGCTGGGGCTGGATGATCGGCACCGGCATCTATCTCGACGACGTCGACTCGACGCTCGCGCATATCGACGCCGAGGCGGCCGCCAATATCGATCGCACGATGAAGTGGATCGACGCGATCGCGGTGGCCGGGCTCGCGGTGATCGCGCTGTGCGCGCTCGTGCTCAACGTCAGCGAATATCGCAGCGCCGACGCCAAACTGAAGCGGCTCGCGCGCCAGGTGGTCGAATCGCAGGAAAACGAACGCGCGCGGCTGTCGCGCGAATTGCACGACGGCATCAGCCAGATGATGGTCTCCGTGAAGCTGCTGCTCGAATCGGCGCTCGCGCGCCTCGAACGCGGCGACGCTCGCGTGCCCGCCGCCGAAGCCGCGCTGTCCACCGGTCTCACGCGGCTCGGCGATACGCTGCGCGAAGTCCGGCGCATTTCTCATGCGCTGCGGCCGTCGATGCTCGACGACCTCGGCGTCGCCGCCGCGCTCGAACAGCTCACGCGCGAACTGAGCGAACAGTCGGGCATCGAGATCGGCTTCACGCAGATCGCGCACACGCACGCGGCCACCTTGCCCGATGCGGTCAACACCGCGCTCTTTCGCATCGCCCAGGAAGCGCTGACCAACATCGTCCGTCATGCGCAGGCGTCGAGTGCATCGCTTGCGCTCGACATCGCGCACGACGCGGTCACGCTGACGATCGCCGACAATGGCCGCGGCTTCGACGTCACCGATGCGTTCGTCGGCCGGCGCGCGGGCGTCGGTCTGCGCAACATGCGCGAACGGCTCGAAGCGCTTGGCGGCAAACTCGCGCTCGCCTCGCAGGCGGGCCACACCGTCGTCACCGCGCGCGTACCGTTGCCAACCACCGATGCCCCGCTGCCGCCCTTGCAGGAAATCCGCTCATGAACCACAACGCTTCTGCCGCGGGCGCGCGCCTGCTGCTCGTCGACGATCATCCGCTCGTGCGCGACGGCCTGCGCGCGCGTCTCGAAGCCGTGCGCCATTTCGAAGTGGTCGGCGAAGCGGACAACGCACAGGAAGCGCTCGCACTCGCCGAGAAGGCGGCACCGCACCTCGCGCTGATGGACGTCGGCATGAAGAACGGCATGAACGGCATTGCGTTGGCGGGCCTGTTTCACGAGCGTTTTCCGGCGATTCGCGTGCTGATGCTGTCAATGCACGACAACCTCGAATACGTGACGCAAGCGGTGCGCGCCGGTGCGAGCGGCTATGTGCTGAAGGATTCGCCCGCGCTCGAAATCATTCAGGCGATCGGCGCGGTGCTCGACGGCAAGACGTTTTTCAGCGCGGAATTGAGCGCGCGGCTGATCCAGGCGTCGGCGACGCAATCGCCGGTCGAGCGGCTCACGCCGCGCGAGCGCGATATTCTCGATGCGCTCGCCGAGGGCCTGTCGAGCAAGCAGATCGCGCAACGCAACGATCTGTCCGTGCGCACCGTGGAGACGCACAGGCAGAATCTGAAGCGCAAACTCGAAATCGAGGGGCAGGCGGAGCTGATCAAGTTCGCGGTCGAATATCGGCGCGCGCGGCGCTAGGTTGCTTCGCGGGTCGCGCGATAATGGATCGATGGCGCGCGCCGATGCTTTCGAGCCTGTTTCACCACCGGTGCTTGAGGACTCCCCAAACCGCAGCAGGAACTGGAGCAAGCATGAAACGCCTGACCGAACGCCGGCTTGCCTGTCTGCTGATCTGCGCGGCAACGGCGCACGCCTATGCCGAAGCGCCGCTCCTCAATCGCGGCCACGACCCTTTCTTTCAGATATCCCAGGCAATCGCCGATTGCCCGACACCGCTCGGTCCATTCGAAACGGAACAGGAATGGCTCGACGACAGCCATTACCGCATCGAGCGTGGCAATAGCTGCTGGATCGAAGGACGCTGCCGCTTGCCGAACGCCTATCTATACGACGCGGAAATCGCCGAAACCGTGCGGCGGCGTCTCGCGAATCTCAACGTCGCGACGCACTGGCGCGAACAGTCCACGCTCTGGCTGACCTTGCAGCGCCGCTTTATTTATGTCGAAGGCTGCGTCGCGCCGGGTTTCGACAAGAAGACATTCCTGACCGAACTCGCGAAAACCGCGGACGTCGAGCGCGTCATCGACAACACCGTCACGAACCCGCATGCCGCGCAGCTGCCTTATCGTACGCAGGCCGAGCCGGACAAACCGGTGCTGGAGCCCGGCAATTAAATTAGCGCGATGCCTACGGAGTTAGGGTCTACGCGGAACCATGCCGGTACATCCTCACCGGCACGTTCCGCCATCGAAACCTCTCAGCGAAGCCGCTCACTAATCCGCCGCGCCCGCGCGATCGCTGTTCTCCCGCACGATCTTCTCGATCAACGCATCCGCTTCACGCGAAACGTCGTCATGCACACGCGTGCTCTGTGTAATCGCCGACGTATCGTTGCCGATCAGATGACCGCCGCGCTCATGCGTATCGACCGAAGCCTGCATCGATAAACCGAGCCGCAGCGGATGCGCAGCCAGTTCGGCCGCATCGAGCGAAATCACGATCGGCACGCGCTGCACGACCTTGATCCAGTTGCCCGCCGCGTTCTGCGACGGCAGCATCGAAAACGCACTGCCCGTGCCCGCCGAAAAACCTTCGACGTGGCCGTGATAAACGACCTGCGAGCCATACACGTCCGACACGAGCTGCACCGGCTGGCCCACGCGCATATGGCGAATCTGCCCTTCCTTGAAGTTCGCCTCGACCCAGAGATGTTCGAGCGGAACGATCGACATCAGCGTCACGCCGGGCCCGACCTGCTGGCCGATCTGCACCGCACGCTGGCCGACCGTGCCGTCGATCGGCGCAATCACCGTCGTGCGTTGCAGGTTCCGGTAAGCGAGCCGCAACTGCGCGGCGGCCTGTAACACGGGCGGACTCGATTCGATCGACGATTTGCCGCCGAGCGCGCGCGCGGCATCGAGCTGCACCTGCGCGGACGCGAGATTCGCCTGCGCGACAGCCACCGTCTCTTTCGCACGCGCGAGTTCTTCCGGCGACACCACTTCCACCGACGCATGATCGCGCGCGGCCAACGCACGCTGCGCGAGCGCGAGTTCGGCGCGGCGCGCGTCGATCGATTGCACATAGAGCTTGCGCGAAATCGCGGCGTTCGCCACCTGACGCACGGCCGACGTCAACTGCGCGCGCGCCTGCGCAAACGCGGCAGCGGCCTCGGCATCGTCGAGCTTGACGAGGGGCTGGCCCGCGCGCACGTGACGCGTGTTCTCGACCAGAATGTCGGTGACCGTACCGGGGATTTGCGCCGCGATCTGCACGATGTTGCCGGCCACGTACGCGTCGTCGGTTTCCTCGAAGAAGCGCGAACTGAAGCCCCAGTACGAGAGCCACGCCACACCGGCGAGCGCGACCACGCCGAAGAAAAGCGCAAAGCGCCGCCGCCGCGTTGCGCGCTTCGCATCGGGTGCGCCGCTCTCCGCCGCGTGGGCCTGTTCCTGTGTCCAGCCGGCCGCCTGCTGTGCCTGTTTATCGTTATGCATTCAATCGAAGTGCGAATCCATGAGGCGTGCGTGAGAGAAAAGAACCGTCTGCGAATGAACGATCGGTGCGCCGCTGATCTTGCGTTCGTCGAAGCCGCCGCCGAGCGCGCCGATCAGCGCGACTTGCAGCAGCATGCGGCGGCCTTGCAGATCGGCCTGTTGCGCGCGTTCGTCGAGCAGCGACAGATCGGCGAGCATCACGTCCTTCTGCATGCCGATGCCGCGCCGGTGCCGCTCGCGCGCAATCGCGACGATGCGCGTGGCCGAATCGACCGCGCGGTTCTGCTCGGCCGACAGACGCTCGACCGTGCGCAGCGAAGTCAGTTGACGCGCGACGTCGCCGAGCGCTTCATCGACGGTCTTGTTGTAGAGGCTCACCGCCGCGTCGACGTTCGCGTAGTCGCCGTGCAATTGCGCGCGCAACCGCGTACGGTCGAACACCGGCAGCGAAATCGCCGGCCCGACCGAACCGGTCAACGCCGCGCGCGAGAACAGCGCGGCCGGCGTCAACGCGGTCAAGCCCGCGAACGCCGCAAGATTGACGTCGGGATAGAACTGCGCGCGCGTCGCGTCGATATGGTTGAGCGCCGCTTCGGCACGCAGCCGCGCGGCGACGATATCGGGCCGGCGGCCGAGCAGATCGACCGGCAATTGCGCGGGCAACGGCGCGTCGGCGGCCGCCGCGAGTTGCGGACGATGCAGCGACAGGCCACGCTCGGGCCCTCGGCCCGTCAGCACGCCGAGCTGCAACTCGGTCAGCGTGATGCGCTCGTCGTTGAGGGCCTGTTGCGACGCGAGGCGGCTGCGCTTCAACTCGGCATCGGCCGCGTCGTACGCATTGTCGATGCCGCGCGCGCTGCGCTCGCGCAATACCGTATCGACACCGTCGGCCGCCTGTTGCTTCTGCAGCAACAGCGCTTGCATCGTGAATGCGCGGTCCAGTTCGCAGTACAGCGTGACGAGTGCGACCATCAGCGTAAGGCGCGCCTGTTCCGCGTCGACGCGCGCCGCATCGCGCGAAGACAGCAGGCTGCGCGTAAGCGCGGCATTCTTGCCCCACAGATCGAGCTGATAGCTGAGCCCCGCCATCAATGCCGATGGCGACACCACCGGATCGTCGAACAGTTGCACCGGAAACTGCTGTCCCGCGACGGACACGTTCGCGACATTGTTCGGTTGCGGCAGACGCGCCTTGTTGACCGACGCAAGCGCCGTGCCGTTCAATCCGGACAACGAGGCAAATTGCTCCAGTTGCGACTGCGCCGCGCCGACGCGCGCCTGCGCGATCTGCAGATCGGGATTGTGCTGCAATGCCTCGGCGGCCAGTTCGTCGAGTTGCGGATCGCCGTAGCGCTTGACCCAATCGGGTGCGGGCCATGCGCCGTTCGCGTCGGGGCCGAGCGTTTTCGCGAGCGCATCGGCGCCCGGTTGCAGCGGTTCGACACTCGCATGCAAACCGGCATCGCTGACGCAGCCGCTCAACGCCGCCGAGATCAGCAGCATGGGCAGCGCGTGTCGCGTAAGAAATCGCATGGTGGTTGGCTTCATGAGCGGTTTCATGAATGGTGCGGGTGATGCAGCGCGGCTTCGCCGGCGCGTGATGGAGAAGAGGAACCCGCCGCGGTGGCCTTCCTCACGCTAGCCGTTTTTGCGGCAAGCCGTGGACGGGCCTGTTCGAGCGGTCCCATGCGTCCGAACAAACCGTCGATCAGCCCCTGCGCGATCGCGCTCAGCTTCGCGAGCTTGTCGTGTTCGGCCAGAACGATCTGTACGATCTGCCATAGCGTGAGCAGGTTCGGCACGATCGCGACTGGCAGGCGCAAGCCATATTGCAACGCGAGTTGCATCGCATTGCGTGCGCTGTAATAGCGACGAAAGCCGGGGTGATTCATCGTCGTCATTTCGAATGCGCCGAGTTTATGGCGGCGCCGCGAACCGATCCGGTGCAGTAGCACGAGCGATGGCACGAGATAGACGGGTACGTTGCGCAGCAAGGCGCGCAGGCAGTACTCGGTATCGACGTGATCGATAAACAGGCTTTCGTCGAAACGGCCGAGACGCGCGAATGCCTCGCGCGAAATAACGGAGCCCGAGGAGATCAGAAACGCGCAGCGCTGCAATGAGGCAGCGGCATCCGTCGCGAGGCGCTTGACCGCGAGGCCGCTCGTGACGAGTTCCGGCAAATAGCGCTGATCGTTTTCGTCGAAAATACGTGGCCCCATCAGGAACGGCTGACCATCGAGCGGCGTGCAACGCTCGCGCATCACGTCGAAATAGCCCTCAGGCATGGTCGAGTCCTGATCGAACAGCGCGACCGCATCCATACCGTGGCCGAACAGCGCATGCAGTCCGCTATTGAATGCGCCCGCAATGCCGTGACGATTGCCGTGATGCAGCAGTGCGATGCCGGCATCGCCGAGCACTTGCGCCGCGCGAGCGTCGGGCTCGGGCGAGTTGTCGATCACGAGCAGGCGGTCGCACACCGCGCGCATCGCCACCGCACGCGCGAGTTGTTCGTCGTTTGGATGAAACAGTACGATCAGCGCGGCCAATTTCGTCATTGGCTTTCTCCTAGTGTCCGAGCGTCATCGCGGAGCCGCGTTTCGGACGCGTGAGCCACATCATCGCGGCGAGCGCGAGACAGGTGACGCTCGCCATATAGAACATGTCGCCGGTCGCCATCATGTAGGCCTGCTGCTGCACGACGTGGTGCAGCGTCGTGACTTCGCGCGCGCCGTCGATCCCGAAACCATGCAGCTTCTGCACGAACTGCTGCGTATTGCCCGACGATTTCGTCACCGCCTGGGAAATCACGTCGTAGTGAAACAACGCGCGGTTGTCCCACAACGTGACGCTCATCGCGGTGCCGAATGCGGCCGACAGCGTGCGCAGGAAATTCGACAGGCTCGAGGCGGCGGCCAGCTTGTGATCGGGTACGCGCGACAGCGTCGCGGCGGTCAGCGGAATAAAAAAGCACGGCAGGCCGATGCCCTGGATCAGACCGGGCGTGATGATCTGCACGAAGGTCATTGTCAGCGTGAAATGCGCGTTCCACCACAGCACGGCCGCGAATACGAGAAAGCCGAACGTCGCGAGGACGCGCGCGTCGAAACGCGGCGCGTAAATGCCGACCAGAATCGAAAACACGAGCGCGAGCACACCGAGCGGCGCGGTGGCGAGTCCCGCGTGATAGGCGGTATAGCCCATCACGGCCTGCAACCAGAGCGGAAACACCACGCCGACCACCGAAAAACTCATCATGCCGAGCGAGATAATCAGCACGCAGAATGAAAACGTGCGGTCGCGAAACAGGCTCAGATCGATCACCGGATGCGACTCGCCCGCTTCCCAGATCAACAACGACACGATGGACAGCGCCGCGACGATCGAAAGCGTCAGAATCAGCGGCGAATCGAACCAGCCGCGGTCGTGCCCGAGGTCGAGCACGACTTGCAGCGAGCCGACGCCGAGCACGAGCAACGCAATACCGGGAAGATCGACACGCGTGGCCGCCCTGGTCGCAGCGGTCTCTCCTGTCTCTCCGGTCGCTTCAGTTGCCGAATCATGCGCGTCGCGGCGCAAGAGCGTCGTGCACACCGAAAACGAGAACACGCCGATCGGCAGATTGATCAGAAAGATCCACGGCCATGAGAAGTTGTCGATAATCCAGCCGCCCACGACCGGCCCGAAAATCGGCGCGAGCAGTACCGTCATCGCCCATAGCGCGAGCGCCACGACCCGTCTTTGCGGCGGAAAACTGCGCAGCAGAATGGTTTGCGACAGCGGCACCATCGGCCCGGAAAACAGCCCCTGCAAGGCGCGGCACACGACCAGCACGTGAAAGTTGGCAGCCATGCCGCACAACAGCGAGGTCGAGGTGAACAGAATCACCGCCGCGAGAAAGAGCCGCGTTTCGCCGAACCGCTGCGCGAGCCAGCCCGTCAGCGGCACCGCAATCGCGGCAGCAACCGAATACGAACTGATAACCCATGTGCCCTGGCTATTCGACACGCCGAGGCTGCCGGAAATAGCCGGCACCGCGACATTGGTGACGGTCGAGTCGAGTACTTCGATAAACGTCGCGAGCGAGAGCGCGAAAGTCAGCAAGGCAAGCCGCATGCCGCGCATTTGGCCGCGAATGTTGCTGCGATCCTCGCGCGCAGCACTGTCCGGCACTGACGTCGCCGTGCTCATGCGCCCTGTCCACCCGCAGCCAGCACCAACGACGGCACGCCGGCAATCGCGGGCTCGCGCGCCGTGCGACGCATGAATCCTTCGATATAGCGCGCGGCCGTGTCGCAACCGTCCGGCGCGGCCGCGAGCCGATCCTGCATGCGCACGCACTGCGTCGCGATCGACGGGGAACCGAGCACGTCCCTGAGCGCGCGCGCCAGCGCCCGCGCTTGCAACGGCGCATCGAGCCGCACACCGCAGCCGCTCGCGGCGACGCGTTGCGCGTTATCGAACTGATCGTGCGCAAACGGCGTAACGACCTGCGGAATACCGGCCGCATACGCGAGTGCCGCCGTGCCGATGCCACCGTGATGCACGAGCGCGCGGCAGCGCGGCAATAGCGTGCGCATCGGCACATAGCGGCGCGTGAGCAGCTGCGCTGTTGCCGTTGCCGCCTGCTGCTGTGTATGCGGCGTCAATAGAATGCCGCGCAGCCCGGTATCACGCAGCACCGCATTCACGATCCCGGCATAGTGCGCATGATCGGTCAACGTCGAGCCGGCCGTGAACACGACGGGGCGCTCGCCGTCGTCGAGAAACGCTTCGAGTTGCGCGTCGGGTTCGTGCGCCTGCGTCTCGTTGAATAACGGAAAGCCGCTCTGCCGACGCGGCTCCGGCCAATCCGGCTGCGGTTGCGCAAACCATTCGGGAAACAGGCACAGCACGCCGTCGGTCGAATGCAGCCAGTGGCCGAAAATGCGCGTGACCGACGGCAGCCCCAATTGCGCGCGCAATGCATTGAGTTCGGGGCCGCACACCCGGTCTAGCACCTGCGTTTCAATCAGGCGCAGCAGTGCCGCCTTGACGCCGAGCGGCAGCCAGCGCGGAATCGTCAAACGCGGGTGCGTCGGCGGCGCATGCGCGGACAGCAACGTCGACGGCGACACCTGCACCGACACCAACGGCACGCGATATAACTCCTGCATGAGCCGCGCGGAAAAAGCCCACAAGCTGCCGACAAGCACCGTGTCGTCGTTGGTCAACGAAACGAGCGTATGAAAGTGCGGCTGCAACGTCGGCGCAATCACGGCCCACAGCGTTCGAAATGACGTGCGCGGATTCCATAGCGCGGGGTTCGCCATCGCGGCCGCGTATTCGTCGGCGGTGCCGATCGGCTTGAATGCGAATCCCTGGCGCACAGCGGCCGCTTCGAACGGCGGGTGGCTGCAAAACACGATCTCGTGCCCGCGCGCCGCGAGCGCGGCGCCGATGCCGAGCAGCGGATGCACGTCGCCCGCCGAGCCGATCGCGGTAATGATGACTCTCGTCATGCGGTGGCTCAGAAGAGACCGGGAATCAGCGCGGCCACGTCGCGGCGGTACTGGGTATAAGCGCCGCCGAAGTGGCCGGTCAGCCAGCTTTCCTCGACCCGCACCTTGTAGGCGAGCGACGCGAAAATCAGCGCGAGGCCGAACGCGCCGCGCCATTGCGCGCCGATTATCGCCGCACCGAGCAGCGCCAGCAGGCAACCCGTATAAATAGGATGGCGAACCAGGCCATAAGGCCCGCTGCGCACGAGTTCATGATCGTCTTTCAGCGTGACCGACACGCTCCAGTTCGTGCCGAGATGCAGCCGGGCCCACACGGAAAAAGCGAGACCCGCGAGCAGTACGACGAGACCGGCGATCTGTAGCGGCCCGAACATCTGCGGGTCGAAACGCCACGCGGCGGCCGTGAAATCCGGCAGGATAATCAGCGCGCCGCCCGCAATCAGCGGAATCGACTGCAAGGTGCGCGACAGCGACGCTTCCTTGCGCGCGGTCGCCTTGACCTGTTTCGACGTCGCGATCCAGTACAGCAGCCAGAGGGTCCACGGCACGACGATGGCAATGCTTTGAACGATATTCACGGTAGTTCGACCTGTTGGAACGAGTGATCGGCGGCGGTAGCCATGGAAGGTTGCTGCATCGGCAAAATCGGCGCGCGCGCGGCCAGCACGTCGACGCAATCGCGTGCGCGATTGCCGGTATGGGTCCGCGCGGGCCCGAAGTAGTCGAGAATCTCCGCGCGAACCTGGCGCAGTGCCGCCTTGCCTTCGAGATCGAGAAAATGCCCGGCCTGGCCGATCGTCGAGAACTCGGCGCTTTGCAGATGTTCGCCGAGCGAGCGCACGTCGCCCGGCGTCGTGTATTCGTCGAGCTCGCCGTTGAGGAATTTCAGGCCGCAGTCGATATTGCGGAATTCGTGCAGATAATCTTCCGGGCGAATCGCCAGAATCTGCTCGACATGAAACGCGACCTGCTCCTGCTCCTCGCGCGGCAGCGTCGCAAGATAGCGGAAGTTATAGAGCTTCATAATGCGCGGTAAATGCTTGCCGACCGTGTCATTGAGCAGTTGCGCGGCCTTCAGGTTTTCGCCGGCGGCGATATGGTCGCGCGCGGAACTGACATAGTTCGTCATGGCCTCGTTCAGGCGCGGCGAGAACGAGGCGATCACCGCGCGACGCACGCTCGTGCGCGCCCGCGACAGCGCGAGCAGCGACGCCACTCCGCCCCACGAGACCGACAGCAGATAAGCCGGTTCGAATAAGCCGATTAAATAGAGAAGAATGTTGACTTCATCGTCTTTAGTGAGAATGAAGTCGCATTTATTATGCGGCTTAGATTGCCCGGCATAAGGTAAATCGAAGCAGATCGCATTATAGCGTTCGCCTAGATATTTAATGGTCTGACCGAATGACGCCGTAGTGGCAAGCGCTCCATTGATCAGAATGACACTCTCGAAAGCCGGATTGAATACGTGACGTTCAACGTAGACTTTCAGGCCCGCAGGCAGCGGAACAACAAGTTTTTCGATAGGCATGGAGTATTCGCATGCACTTGCGCAACGCAGGTGCGTACCGATACCGCGCCCGCGCAAACGGACGCCGTGCGGCCATACTACCGCGAATCAGGCCCGTGACTTGCCCTGGCGCAGGCAAATCCGATTCGCGACGACCGCTGCTACATCGAAGCGCATTGCTTTCGGCAATGCTTTTCGGCTCGATATGCTTAACCAATAAAGTTATGCACCAGAACCGTGATTTCGATGCCCCGTAATAATTTCTTATATAAAGTTTCTGAAAGAATTACCGAAAATCCACAGTGCATCTTTCAGTGAAACATTGTGCTGCAACCGCATGAAGACTAGATGTCAAGCTATGATAATGCAAATATTTTTATAACTAATTTCCAAGCTATTTTTCCTGAAATCTCATTCACGCGGCCAGCATGAAGGCATGCCATTTTACGGTTTCAAGGCGGGCTGTCTAGTAGCTGCTCGCACTTTTCGACAAATGCCCCTGGGGCGAACGACGCTGGCCTGCCTCGAAGGTCGGGCATGCTTCGCTTGCGCAAATGTTGGAATGTGCACGGCGCAAGCCCGCTTATGGGACCGCGCCTTGCTGTGAGTTCTGGCTGATTGTTGCCCGGCGTTGCAGGTCTTTCCCTGCCCGAGCGAAATTATCTGGCTTATCTGACCAACTTATCTGACCCACTTACCTGACCAACGCGAATGCTTCCCTGCTGGCTATTTCTCCCGCGCCATATACGCCAATGACCGTATAGTCCGACGCCACGCATTCGAACGTCGACGCACCGAACGTCACGACGAAATGGCGCCGTGCCGGTGTCCCGGCATCGCCTGGCGTTGCGCCCACCTGTACTGCGGCAATTTCCGCGCACAAAGACGAATTGACGACTTCATGCACCGAATAACTGGAGAGACCTTGCGCCGCCAGTGGATGAACGTCGAGATCGCCATCGCCTGGCGGACCTAGCCGATGAAATATTGCATCGGGAAAGAGCACCGCGCAGAAGGGATCGTCGTCGGGATCGAAAGGACCGAACCGCTCGAAGTCTTCTTCGGCGATCGGATAAGTCAGAATCACACGGCGGTCGCTGGCGACGAGAAAAGGTTCGTCGGCATCGGCGGCCGGATGAGGAGCGGAGTCCAGCAGGACGACCTGGTCTTCCTGCTGGGATGCATCGAACGTGCTGACCATCTACTTCGCGACTCGATGCGCTTACGCGCTCGCTTCCGCCGTAGCGGCTTGCGGTGCCGCTGCGCTCGGAGCTGCCGCTGCCTTCGTTGCGACTTTGCGGGCCGGCGCTTTTTTCGCGGCGGCTTTCTTCACCGCGGCTTTCCTGCTTGCCGTGGGTGCCTTCTTCGCGGCGGCTTTTTTCGCCACCGTCTTGCGCGCGACACCGGCTTTTTTCGCCGCGGCCTTCTTGCTCACCGCCGCCGATTTGGCTTTACCGGTCTTTGCCGCTGCTTTGGGAGCCGCTGCCGCCGCGCCCTCGATCAGGAATTTGCTGCGGTCCTTGACCGATGCGAGCCATGCGGGCGCCGGACCACGACCACTCCAGGTCGCACCGGTTTTCGGGTCGCGGTACTTCGGCGGCTGCGCGCCTTTCGGTTGACCCTTGCCGCCTTTGGCAGGCGCAGCCGCTTTCATTTCGCTCGCGCCACTGATCAGGAATGCCGTGCGATCTTTCGCATTGACGATCCAGCCCGGCGCGCGGCCATGGCCGGTCCACGTCGCGCCGGTTTTGGGATCGAGGTATTTGGCCGGCGTGGCTGTTTTGCCCGCCTTGGCCGCACCGGCGGCTTTCACGCGGCCATTGCCCGCGCCTCTTGCGGCACGTCTTGCCTTTGCTTCGGCTTCGATATCGGCCGTGGTGAGACCATGCTTGAGCATCAGCTCGCGAATCTGGTCGACTGCAGCCTGCGCTTTTCGGGCAATCATTACGTCAGCTTGCGCCTGGAGCTTTTTAAGCTTTGCTTGGATTTGCTCTAATGTGGGCATTCGAATGCTCCTTGTGTGGTAATCGTCGAACTATGCCATGAATAGAGGAAGAAAGGCAGTCTATTGAACCTTCAGTACATCGACATGACCTGGTCGAGCGGAGTTCAAATACAAAGCTTTCAGATTCTCCACTGACGTATCCCGGCTTTCTTCCTTTGCCTCTCCTCCTGACTCGTCTTTTCTGTTTCGGTTCCGCCACTCAGATAGGCGTAAAAACGACAACCTGACGATCGGCGATATACCTGACACTCCGTACGAAACGGTAGTGTTGACCGTCCGCCGTTATCCGGTTCAGCCCGAGGCAGGTCAGCATCAGCATTTCATCGGCCTGGAAAGCATCGACAACACCGGAATCTGTTAAATCCTCCAATGCACCCGATGGATTGCCGACATAAACGCCGCGCACCTGCTTGCCGATTCTCATCACGACCACGCTCTTTCCTTCGTCGAGTGCCAATTCGAGATAACTCGCGAGCGTTCGCAACGACTCCGGCGTAGAGGACCCCGACTGGGAGATTGCGGCATTCGACGGCGTCATGTGTGCCTCTCCATCACTTGCATCCAACGGTAGCCCGTTACCGTACCTGCTGGCAATAACCGCTTCTACTATAGGCAAGCATTCGAATATTCAAAGGAAAGTAGTTCATTTTTTATTTGAAAACGGCCTTTTTCTTGTGACCGACTTTAGAACAGTACATTGGAGATGGAGAAAAAACGCGGGTTCGGGAGCATG
Source organism: Paraburkholderia sp. Ac-20336 (assembly GCF_017105025.1). NCBI lineage: Bacteria > Pseudomonadati > Pseudomonadota > Betaproteobacteria > Burkholderiales > Burkholderiaceae > Paraburkholderia > Paraburkholderia sp. Ac-20336. The sequence goes on from NZ_JAAGPS010000095.1 coordinate 17,711, forward strand.
AAAATACGCTTTCCTCAGGGCTGGTAACTGTCGGTTACCAATCTTGCAATCGCTGTTGTTCCCGCTCGGGATGCGCCCTTTTACACTGCGGTCTGGGTCCGGCAACGCGGCTGCGGGCAACCTTCGAACCCATTGAGAGTTGGTGCGGAAAAGACATGGGCGGCCGCTATTGAAAATGAAGCCGGGGCAACCCATTTCCGGTCAACTCGACAACCGTACGGTATCCGCAATGAAAGCTGGTTATATTCGGGCCGCCCTGGCGGCGGTGGCACTCTCTTCGGCAATGGCCGGCACCGCGAACGCGGCCGGCTGTATCAAAGGAGCGGTAGTGGGTGGAGTCGCGGGGCACTATGCGGGGCATCACGCGGTGGCCGGCGCGGTGGGCGGCTGTCTCGTCGGACGGCATATGGCTAAAAAACACGCCGAAGAACAGGCGGCGGCACAGGCCGCGCAACATCAACAGGCAAGAATGCAATAGACCGGAAAGAGGGAGAACCGCCGCAAGCGCGAATTCACATCTCGTTGCGATGTTTGAAATCCCGCTTGCGGCACAGCACGCCGCTCGGCCCAGGAAAGCCTCAGTCAAGCAATGCGCAGGCCGCGAGCGGGCAGGATCTCCTGGGTCGTCACGAAGCGGTGCTGTTTGACCGCGTCATGAAAAAGGCGGTAGTCGCTTTTCTCAAAGTCGTTCGACCATGGCGGTCTGTCCCCGGTGTCGTCGTCGCAAAGCAGACCCGTCGCCTTGAACTTCCACGAATCGCGTCCTTTGGCGATATAGCCGGGCACCGCTTCTTTCAGACCGGGAATACGGCCGGCTTTCACCCATTCGCAGACGTTTTGCAGGCGCAGGGTGTCGTCGGGATTCCGGCTCGTATCGAGCAACTGGGTCAGTGCGCTTGTCGTATCCTCCGGCATGCCGGGAAAAGTTTCGAAATCCTCTCGTCCCGCGAGATATCCGCGCACGGCGCGGCACGCCATTTGCGCCGCCTGCACGAAATCCGGCAGATTGTGCCGCGAGATGAAGTTGTTGCGGCCGTCGATGTAATGCCAACGCGCCCACGGCTGGTCGGGATAATGCAATGCGGCGCCGTGACCGACCGGCAGCGCGATCGTCAATATGTCCTCCTCGATATGTTCGAGCAGATGCCCGGCCGCGAGCCTGAGGCGCGCGAGCCAGCCCTTGCGTGTGCAATCCTGCGCTTCGAGAAGATGCACGCGATTCCACGGACTCTCGATCCCCGCGAAGCCCTGGTGCGCCCAGGTATCGACATACGTATGCAGCGTAATGCCGAGCCGGTGCAAAGCCGTTTCCGAGTCGCGCTGACGAATGGCACGCCGCACGACCTCACGCGCCACCTCGCTGTCGGGCCGGCAGATCGCCTTCTCTTCGAGGGAGGCGCCTTCTCCGGCGGGCAGAAAATGGAATGGCGTCCACACGAGGCGGTTCTGGTCGTTCTCGGTATTGGCGTAGTCGAATAACTTGTGCGCGGTCGCAAAACGCTCGAAAGTCTCGCCGCCTTTGAAACGCAGTATTCCGCTCGTGGTCGCGTCGTCGACATACTGGCAGGCATGCGCGACGGTCTGTGCGTCGCCGGGCGTCATTCCGCCGATCCGGGCCGCAATGTAGACCACTCCGTAGTGAAAGTCGATATTCATGGCTGGCGCTCCTCGCACGCGTGAAAAGACGGCCGGCGTTTTCCCGATGTTTACGGATAGTATGGCGAGGCGAATACGGGGGACGGCTCGTGAATAGTGAATAGACGAGCCAGCCGCGCGCAACTTGAAAGCGGGCGCGCGTTTTTTTGAATTTTTCAGCGCTTTTACGCCGCTTCCGGGTGCTCGAATAGTCGGGCTGGCGATGAAATGAAGGGGGTGATCGGACTCGGCGCAACCGCCCGCTGCAAAGAAAAGTACAGGAAAGTACCAGGGAACAACGCGGCAGACAGCAAGGAAAAACCAGCCCAAAGCAGGTTCGCGGGCGGTGCCCGAACCCCTCGCGAACCCGATTCGTCAGGTCAGATGCGTAATGGCGAGCCGGCTATTCCAGTGGCTGTTCAGGTACTCGAGTGCGAACATCCGGTGGCAGTGATGCGGTAAATGTTCACTGCAGAGCAGACAGCCCGATTGAAAGAGCGAGATATCCAGATTGCTTTCCACGCGACGCTTCGCAATCAGATCGAAATACTCTTCGCGAAAGTTTTCCCACGTCAATGCCTTACCCTGGTAGCGTTTCAGCAGATCCGGTTCGGGGGCCAGCTCCGGCACTTCGACGTACGCCGCATCGCACAGGTGCTCGAGAAAATAAGGCAGATCCTGCTTCTTCGCAAAGCCCGCGAGCTGCGAGGTGTTATTCAGGCGGATGTCGAGAACCGTGCGCACGTGGGCGTCCTTCAGCAAATCGAAGAACTTTTGCGCTGTCTTGCCCGTGAAGCCGATACTTGCGACCGGCACGGCGGTTTTATCGCGTTTCATGGTGAATCCCCCAGACCGGTTATTCTGCGCCCCAAAAACAAAGCCTCGCTGCGAGATTCGGAGCGAGGCTTTGTTTCAGCGTATTTTCAACGCGTCCCGGCGCATTTACTTGACGATGCCGACCAGTTCGACTTCGAACGTCAGGTCGGTGTTCGGCGGAATCGGACCGACGCCGCGATCGCCGTAAGCGGTCGCGGCCGGGCATGTCAGCCGTGCCTTGCCGCCTACTTTCATCTTCTGGACGCCTTGCGTCCAGCACGGAATCACGCGATTCAACGGGAACGTGGCCGGGCCGCCGTGCTTCGTCGAGCTATCGAATTCGGTGCCGTTGGGCAGCGTGCCCCGGTAGTTGACCTTCACGACATCTTCCGCCGACGGCTGCGGGCCAGTGCCTTGCGTCAGGTGTTCGACGATGACGCCCGACGGCAGTTTTTCCGTGGTCGGCGCGGCAGCCATGGCCGTCGAAGAAAGAACGGTTGCAGCCAGCAAAGCGACGAGTAATTTCAAAGCCATTCTCCAGTGGGGTAAGCAGGCTGTCTCATTGTAACGGATCGGATGAGGGCTATCGTGACCGGAGCATTCGGGCGCTGACGAACGGGCAGGCGCAACCGGGTCGGGCCGTCGATGAATCGCTATTGCGGTTTCGTGGTCCGCGATGAATGTCGGCGTAAGTCATTTGCCGGCTGCGAATTCGATGCTGGAAGGGGACTTTCAATGCAGAGCCACGGTTTCGAGTTGCCGGGTGGGCAGCCATGCGATTGGGAATCGTGCCGTTGTGGAACGGTTTGTTGCCGGTCAATGGGTTCGCTGATGATATTGCTGGAAAGCCGCAATTCGTCCGAGCTTTTGTTACGGTGTTTTTTGCTTACGTTTTTGCTTTCGCTTTTGCTTGCGTTTTCGTTTTTGCGAGATTGCGCGGATCGGGTTCGTGTTTTTGACGCGTTCCGGGCAGAGGAAAGCGCGCGGCAATAGCAGGTATCGCGTTGCAAGTGTCGAACGGATTTTTTATGAGGTCTTTCGTCTGCGCAATTACGGCTCTCTGCTTTCGGGTCCGATCTGTATCGAAGTACTGCTGCGGGGATTCGACGTCGCGGGAATTCGTTTTGTGCTCGAACGCATGCATGTGATTCGCGTCGTTATCAGGTATTCAGGCATACCGACACCGTTTGCGTTTTCGTTTGCGTTGGTCGCCGGATAGGCCGATGTGAAAACGTCAGTGCCGGGAAGCTCGTGTCGTGTTTACCGGCGATCTGCTGCCGCGCGCGAATCGCTCATCGCATTCACGCTCGATGCGTTGCCTGTGCGGTGCTTGTCGAAGGCCATCGCAATCGGCATGCGGGTGCATTGCCGTACGCATTGAGGGTCGAAGACGTGTGCGAGCCGTAGCGTCTCAGGCCGTGGCGCGGTGCCGTCATCCGCGCGATAGATGATGCGTGTGTGCTTGCGGGTCGTCGCGTGCATCCGGTCTATCGGATCGCAATGCGAGCCGATGCGTATGCCGTGTTTGCAGTTTGAGATAAGCCGAGGAATACTGCCGGCGTTTGGGAGTTTTGCGGACGGAGCCGTGGGACAGGACGCGTCGCTAAGAGGAAGGGCTTTATCGTAGTGCAGAAAAAAGTCATCGCATTCGGCGGGTAAGTGGACGGCGGCGGCCGTCCACCTCTTTTGCCGATGCATCCCTGCCGCGCCGCGCGGATTTCCTGGCGGAGACCGGATGCCCGGTCTCCCCAGATGAGGGACATCCCGCGTATTCCGCGTGGAGCGGGAATGTCCCTCCGGCCGTGCTTATCGTCAGTGACCGCCGCCGTGGCCACCACCGTGACCGCCACCACTGCCGCCTCCGGAGCCGCCACCGTGGCCACCGGAGCCGCCATTGCCGCCGTTTCCGGAACCACCGTTGCCGCCGCCATGGCCGCCGTTGCCTTGGCCGCCGCCGTGGCCGCCGTTGCCGGAACCGCCGTTGCCCTCGCCGCCGCCATGGCCTCCGTTGCCGGAACCGCCGTTGCCCTCGCCGCCGCCGTGGCCTCCGTTGCCGGAACCGCCATTGCCGTCACCGCCGCCGTGGCCGCCGTTACCGGAACCGCCGTTGCCATGGCCTCCGTTGCCGGAGCCGCCGTTGCCCTCGCCGCCGCCGTGGCCTCCGTTGCCGGAACCGCCATTGCCCTCGCCGCCGCCATGGCCTCCGTTGCCGGAACCGCCATTGCCTTCGCCGCCACCGTGGCCCTGACCACCATTGCTACCGTGACCGCCGTCGCCATGACCACCGTCACCGTGGCCACCATCACCGTGACCACCATCGCCATGGCCGCCATCTCCATGACCACCGGCACCATGGCCGCCATCGCCGTGACCGCCATCACCGTGGCCACCGTCACCATGGCCGCCATCACCGTGACCACCATCGCCGTGACCACCATCACCATGGCCACCATCACCGTGGCCACCATCGCCATGGCCGCCATCTCCATGACCACCGGCACCATGGCCGCCATCGCCGTGACCGCCATCTCCATGACCACCGGCACCATGGCCGCCATCGCCGTGACCACCGTCTCCATGGCCGCCATCTCCATGACCACCGTCACCATGGCCGCCATCTCCATGGCCACCATCGCCATGACCGCCATCTCCATGGCCACCATCGCCATGACCGCCATCTCCATGGCCACCATCGCCATGACCGCCATCTCCATGGCCACCATCGCCATGACCGCCATCTCCATGGCCACCATCGCCATGACCGCCATGCCCATGCCCATGATGACCATGTCCACCATGACCATGCCCGCCATCTCCACCGGAATCACCACCGTTGCCGGCGTCTCCCCCCGAGCCGTCACCTCCGGTCCCGCCGTTACCGTCGCCATTACCGTTACCGCTACCATTACCGCCATTACCGGCGTTACTGCCATTCCCGTTGTTCCCGCCGGTGCCTCCCGAGCCGGAGTTGGCCGCGCTGTTTCCGCCGCTCAGGCCATTGCCGCCCGTGCTTGTCGACGGCGCCCCGCTACTCTGCGGGCCCGTCGGCGCAGCCGAAGCGAGCCCCACCGATGCGAAGCCCGCTCCGCCTCCCTGAGTCGCGCAGCCGGGCCCGGCACCGCTCGAACATCCACTGCCCGATGTCTGCGCGCCCGCCATCGCCGCATAAAGGCTCACAGCCACCGCCAAAGCCGCGCGCCGCGTACCCAGCTTCCACGCGTCCCCGTTATGCTTTTTCATTTCAATCTCCTAATTATTCCATCCAGAACGACCGGTCCAAATAACGGGTGAATCTCCGCTCATCGAGAAAACGGAAATCCGAAGCCCGACCGACTTCGCCTCGTGCGAAATAAAACCCGTCACACGGGACACTTCTCTCTCGGAAAATCCCCGGTCCGATTTGGCGTACTTCGAGAGAATCGGCTGGCTGTGCGCCGAACTAATCGTTAAAGCAGCACAGCAAGGCTTGATTGACGTTGAAGTTATGCGCAGAGCAATCAGGTGACCGTGCGCTAGACCACGCAATGCGATATCGCCGATATTCGCGGCAACGTTCCGCACTCGTTCGACGAAGCGGCATCAATCGAAATAAGCCCTGAAACAAGCCATGAATCGTTTGTTCTGACATTCGCCTCACATTATTGACAGCACCAGAAGCGAATCGAAAATAGCGCAATCATCGAGGGTTTTCGCGTACTCAACCGGACTCTTTACATATCGCCTCTTTTATTCATGTGTTTCTCCGCACATAAAACGAAAAATGCCCAAAGGCGAATGAGCGCAATCCCACAGACAGGGTAGATAAAAGCCGCCGCGCCGTTTCACAAACATCGCGCCGTCAAAACCGCCTCCTCGCGCCGGAAAAAAATCTCCGCCGATGTGCGCTAGCGCTCATACATCGGCGCACGCATCGACCACCGCAACCGCCGACATGCGAAGCAACGCAGCAGCCCGCCGCCGCCTCCGAACACTCGCCATCGAAGCCTCAATCGCAATCGGCCCTGCAGACACACTCCCGCGCGCCGCAAAGTGTCGCGGCGCAACCATCAGCGCGGCGCGAACCAACACTTCATCGCGCGATCTTTTTCCGAAGCATGTGCACCATCCGTGCGATCGCGACCGGCCATCGACACCTGCACGCCGCGCAAACGCCTGTCGCGCGAGCGATTGCGCCGCGACGTCCGCGAGCGCGGGTATACCTTTGTTTGACTTCGGCGCGCCGCCCCGTTTACTGGACGCACACCGACCTCCCGATACGCGTTCCCTCGGCGGCGTCCATTTAGTTTGGTCTTCTGAATAGCGCGGCGGGAGCGTCTGCCACTCTCCTGCGAGGTACGCCATGGTCACGATATCCAGCAGCGCAATCGACGCATTCAAAGCCGGCCTGCGCGGCCCGCTTCTCCTGCCCGACACGCCGGATTTCGACGCGGCGCGCGGCATCTGGAATGCGATGATCGACCGCTATCCCGCGATGATCCTGCGTTGCGCCGGCGCGGCCGACGTGCGCAGCGGCATCGCCTTCGCGCGCGACAACGGCCTGCCGCTCGCGGTTCGCGGCGGCGGCCACAACATCGGCGGCAGCGCGCTGTGCGACGACGGGCTCGTGCTCGATCTGTCGTCGATGAAATCCGTGCGCATCGATCCGGCCGCGCGGCGCGCCTATGTCGAACCGGGCGCGACGCTGCACGATTTCGATCACGAAGCGCAGGCATTCGGACTCGCGACACCGCTCGGCATCAACTCGACGACCGGCGTCGCGGGGCTCACGCTCGGCGGCGGATTCGGCTGGCTCAGCCGCCGCTACGGCATGACGGTCGACAACCTCGTGGCCGCCGACGTCATCACGGCCGACGGCGAATTGCGTCGCGCGAGCGCCACCTCGCACGACGATCTGTTCTGGGCGATTCGCGGCGGCGGCGGCAATTTCGGCGTCGTCACGCAGTTCGAGTTCGATCTGCATCCGCTCGGCCCGCTCGTGTACGGCGGCCTCGTCGTGCTGCCGTTCGGGAACGCGAAAGACGCGCTCGTCAGCTACCGCGCCGCCGCGCCCGCGATGCCGGAAGAACTCGCCGTGTGGGCCGTTGCGCGGCTCGCGCCGCCGCTGCCGTTCCTGCCGCCCGACGTACACGGCCAGCCAGTGCTCGTCTTTGCGATGTGCTACACCGGCCCCGTCGAAAACGGTCCGGCCGCGGTCGAGCACGTGCGCGGCTTCGGCGCGCCGCTTGGCGAACATCTCGGGCCGATGCCGTACGAAACGTGGCAACAGGCGTTCGATCCGCTACTCACGCCCGGCGCGCGCAACTACTGGAAGTCGCACAATCTCGCCGACATCGACGATGGTCTGATCGACGCCTTGATCCGTGCGATCGACACGCTGCCGTCGCCGCAATGCGAGATCTTTTTCGGACTGATCGGCAGGCAAACGCAGCGCGTGGCGGTCGACGCAACCGCCTATCCGAACCGCGACACGCTCTATGCGATGAACGTGCATGGCCGCTGGGACGATGCGCGCGACGACGACCGCTGCATCGCATGGGCGCGCGAATTCTTCGAGGCGGCGCGGCCCTTCGCGCTCGGCAGCGTGTACGTGAACTTCATGACGCAGGAGGAAAGCGGCCGCATCGCCGAAGCGTACGGGCCGAACTACGAGCGGCTCGTCGCCGTGAAGAACCGCTACGACCCCGGCAATCTGTTCCGCCACAATCAGAACATCCGTCCGACGCCCTGACTACGCTAGCCGTCCTGACCGCGCGCGGCCGGGAGCCGGCCTCGCGCACGCCCCACCGCCACGACGAGGCACACCGCCCCGGCCCCACAGCGACGCGCGCTTCGACACGCCTTGGGCACACAATCTGCTGGATCATTCGCACACGTCCCGGCACACTGGCGGCGCAGCGTTCCCGTTCCAAATCAACGGTCACGACGCGCGCAAGGAAACTCCCGCGCGTAAAACAGAACAAACGAAAGCAGGCGAAACCGCCGCACTCTCCGATCACGTACAAAACACAAAACGCGTTCGACACGCAAAGGAAAACAGTCATGCGCAGACGACAGTTCATCATGACCGGCAGCGCTGCTCTCGCCGTCGCGGGCCTGAACCTCACCGGTTGCACGACGACTTCGCCGGCTTCCGGCGCCTCGCCCGCAGCCAACGCCGGCAAGCGCGACACGATCAACGCGGGCATCGACTCGACGCTCGCGCGTCTGTACGAAAACGTCGACGGCTCGCGCGATCTCGTCGCCAAGGCGCGTGGCGTGCTGGTGTTCCCGTCGGTGATCGCGGCCGGCTTCTGGGTCGGCGGACAGTACGGCGAAGGCGCGCTGCGCATCGACGGACGCACGGTCGGCTACTACAGCACGCTCGCGGGTTCGTTCGGCTTGCAGATCGGCGCGCAGTCGAAGGCGCTCGTGTTCCTGTTCATGACGAAGGAAGCCCTCGACGATTTCCTGCATAGCCAGGGATGGGCGGTCGGCGCAAACGCGACCGTCGCGGTGCTGAAGGTCGGCGCGAACGGCGCGGTCGATACGTCGACCGCGACGAGCCCGGTGCAGGCTTTCGTGCTGACCAACGGCGGCCTGATGGCGGGCGTTTCGCTCGAAGGCACGAAGGTTTCGCGTCTGATTATTTGAGCGCGGAGATTGGCGTCACCGCGTATTGGCACAGGGCCATTCGTATAGATCGGCTTCACAACCGCGCTACGCCGCACCGTCTCTATCACGGACCATCGCGCAACCTTCGGGCAACCGTCGCGCAACCGCCCGCCGCTTGCGCGATGGTCCGCGCGGCGCTCAGCGACCCGATTCATCGTACTACGGTAGAATTGCGGCCTTTCGCAAAGCGTTCCGCCTTCGGCTGACGCCTCCTTCGCGCCGCCACCTGCATCGCCATGTGCGCGCGCTTGCACCGCGCGCTCGCGCGCCCACCTCGTTGACCATGAACACCGCTAGTCCCGCTCCCGGTCGGCCCGCGCGGCTTTCCGGCATCCGCAGCAACGTGCTCGCCGGCCTGACCTCGTCGTTCGCGCTCGTGCCCGAATGCATCGCGTTCGCGCTGGTCGCCCATCTCAATCCGCTGATGGGCCTGTATGGCGCATTCTTTATCTGCACCGTCACCGCCCTGTTCGGCGGACGGCCCGGCATGATCTCGGGCGCCGCCGGTTCGATGGCCGTCGTGATCGTCGCGCTGGTCGTGCAGCACGGCGCGCAATATCTGCTCGCCACCGTGATACTGAGCGGCCTGCTGATGGTGCTGTTCGGCGCATTGCGGCTCGGCAAGCTGATCCGCATGGTGCCGCATCCGGTGATGCTCGGCTTCGTCAACGGACTCGCAATCGTTATCGCCAGCGCGCAGCTCGCGCACTTCAAACAGATCACGCCGCACGGCGAAACATGGCTGCGCGGCAGCGCACTCGCGACGATGTGCGCGCTCGTCGCGCTGACGATGGCGATCGTCTATCTGCTGCCGCGCCTCACGCGCGCCGCGCCGCCCGCGCTGGTGGCGATTCTCGGCGTCGGCCTGTTCACGCAGCTGCTGCATCTGCCGACCCGCACGCTCGGCGACATGGCGCACATCGCCGGCAACCTGCCGGCGCTGCATCTGCCCGACGTGCCGCTGAATCTGGACACGCTGCGCATCATCCTGCCGTACGCGGTGCTGATGGCGATCGTCGGTCTGCTCGAAACGCTGCTCACGTTCAATCTGACCGACGAGATCACCGAAACGCGCGGTCAGCCGAATCGCGAATGCGTGGCGCTCGGCGCCGCGAATATCGCCTCGGGACTGTTCGGCGGCATGGGCGGCTGCGCGATGATCGGCCAAACCATGATCAACCTGAATTCGGGGGGGCGCTCGCGGCTGTCGGGGATCGTCAGCGGCGTGATGATCCTGCTGTACATCCTGTTCCTGTCGCCGCTGATCGAGCGGATTCCGCTCGCGGCGCTGGTCGGCGTGATGTTCGTGGTCGCACAGCAGACCTTCGCATGGGGGTCGCTGCGCGTGCTCGGCAAGGTGCCGCGCAACGACGCGCTCGTGATCGTCGCGGTCACGGTCATTACCGTGTTCGCCGATCTCGCGATCGCGGTGATGTGCGGCATCGTGATCGCCGCGCTCAACTTCGCGTGGCAGCATGCGCGCGAAATTCATGCGCACGCCGAGGATCGCGCGGGCCACCGGACCTACGTGCCGCGCGGCACGCTGTTTTTCGCGTCGACCACGCGCTTTCACGAACTGTTCGATCCGGCGTGCGACCCGGCGAACGTAACCGTCGATTGCAGCCATCTGCTGCTCGCCGATCATTCGGCGCTCGCGGCCTTGCAGGGACTCGCCGAGCGTTATCGCAAGGCGGGCAAGCAGTTGAGCATGAAGAACCTGTCGGAGCGCAACCGCCAGTTGCTGAGCCGCGCGGGCGTCGGCTTCGCTTGAGGTTTCGTTTGGGACCTCGCCTGAGGCCGCGGGCCGCGGGCCGCGGGCCGAGGTCAGGGTCGGGGTCGTGCTCAGGCACGAGCAAGGACACGCGGGCGTACACACTTCGCCAGCAAGCACCGCGTAGCCGCGTTCCTTCCCGCCGGTAGCGCGCGCCGCTTCGACTGCAGCGTCAACGCCACGACCGTCTCACTCCGCCGACAGCGGCAGCGTCAACTCCGCCACCTCGCAGCGCGGCCACTGCCGCAGCACCTCGGGAGAAAGCAGTAGCTTGGCGGCCCGCACGCCCGCGCCCATGACGATCTGCATGCGCTCCATCACCGCGGCGTCGACGAGAATGCGCCAGTCCTGCGGCAGACCGAACGCGGTAATCCCGCCGAACTCCATCCGGCTATGCTCGACCGCCGTCTCGCGCTGCGCGAACGAGAGCCGCTGCGCGCCGAGCACGGCCTTCACCGCGCCGTTGACGTCGAGCCGCCGCGAACCGAGCGAAACGAGCGCCGCGTAATGCTCGCCGCCGTCCTTTTTGTAGCGGATCACGATCGTGTTCGCGCAGTCTTCGAGGCCGAAGCCGTAGCGCGCGCTGAAGGCGGCGGTATCGGAAGCGTCGTCGGTCACGCCGAACACCGTGATGCCCTGCGCCGGCAATTGTTCGACGACGTGCGCGGGCAGATGCGCGCCCCATTGATCGGCGGTGATGACGTCCAGTTGCTGTACGAATTCGTGCGAATGCATGGTAACGAGGAAGGTGAAGGGAATCCGCTGCATTCTAGCGGCATGCGCGGCGGCCGCGCAGCGCATGCATACCTGCCCGCGCGACGATGTGACGGCGTGACGACGCATGGGCGCTGTGTCTTCGTCACGACGGCCCGCGCCGCTTAGCTTGTATAGTGGCGGGCACACGGCTTGCGGAGGGCACGCAAGCGAAAGCCGCCCGCCGCGACAAGACGCGACGGCCCGGCACCGTTCGGAACACGACCATGGACCTCGACTCCTTCTCCACCGGGAACCTTCAGCAGGCAGCGCGCAAGCAGGCCAACTGGGTAATCGGCGCGCTGCGGCAATTCTCGGACAACCGCTGTCCGGCGCAGGCGGCCAGCATCGCGTTCTACGCGGCCTTCTCGCTTGCGCCGACGCTCGTGATGGTGATCGCCGTGGCCGGCTGGTTCTTCGGCGCCGCGGCCGCGCGCGGCGAACTGTACGGCCATATCAACGGCCTGATCGGCAATCAGGCCGCCGAGGGCGTGCAGACGATCGTCGAGAACGCGCATCATGCGGGCGCCAAAGGCGGCGTCGCGGCGATCATTTCGTTTTCGCTGCTGGCGATCGGCGCATCGGCGACGTTCTCGTCGCTCAACAGCGCGCTCAATATAGTGTGGCCCTACACCGGGCCGCGCGCCTCGGGCGTGCTCGCGCTCGTGCGCGTGCGGCTGGTCTCGTTCGGGCTCGTGCTCGGCGTCGCGTTTCTGCTGATCGTCTCGCTCGTGCTCGATACCGTGATCGTCTTCATCGGCAACTGGCTGTGGGGCAACTCGCCCTATGTCGTGATCGGCAACCTGCTGCAACTCGGCGTCGGGCTGCTCGTGCTGGTGTTCGCGTTCGCCGGGCTGCTCAAGTTCCTGCCCGACGCGAAGGTGCTGTGGCGCGACGCGCTGGTCGGCGGCCTCGTCGCGGCCGTGCTGTTCACGGCCGGCAAGAAGCTGTTCGCGCTCTATCTCGCGCATGCCGGCATGGCCAGTTCGTTCGGCGCGGCCGGCTCGCTCGCGGTGCTGCTGATGTGGCTGTACTTCTCGGCGGCGGTGCTGCTGCTCGGCGCGGAGTTCTCGGCG
>NZ_JAAGPS010000096.1:0-30061 GCF_017105025.1 Paraburkholderia sp. Ac-20336
GCGCGCCATGCGGGCTCGGCCTCGAAGCACGCGAACGCGGCGCCGAGCGCCTGTGCGATCGGGCGGTCGACCGCGTTGCGCCGCGCGGGCCGGTCGAGCACGATCGTAGCGAGGTCTTTGTCCTCATTTGCCTCGATTCTCACGTGTTCATTGAAATGCCGAGTGGCTATCATCGTTATGTACCTTGTAGGTCGGGGCCTGCCCGTTGGTATGGGCGGCGTGGCGGCATGCTCATGCAGCGCGATTAATCCGGTAGGCTGTCATGTTTCTTTCACATCCGGCTCGTAGCGTGAGCGCTCTATTTATGCGCTGGCGGCCTTCCGCCAGCTTGCCGAGCCCGCCTTTGTCCTTGCCTTTGCCCACTTCATCATCAACTGATGCGCCGATCTCCGCCGAAACGGTCTGGATCGTGCCGCTAAGCGCGCATTCATGGTACGACCATGTGCGACTCAAACGCGTGTTCGTCACCGACGGCACCCGCCACCAGGTGGTGCTCGTCGATCTTCGCAAGCTGCTCGTCTGCGCCGATCGCGACAACACCGACTATGTGCTCAAGCCGGTCGCCGAATGGCATACGGGCAAGGTGCGCGGGATTCGCGAGTTTCTCGATCCCGAGAGCCCGCGTATTCCGCAGATGCCCTACGTGACGATCACCACGCGCCGCGCGCCGGGGCTGCTCGGCTGGTTCGGTCTCGAACGCGAGGGCGTGGTGGCGTTCCGCAACGGCCAGCACCGCGCGCGCTATCTGGCCGAGGCCGGGGCGCGCTGGTGTCCGGTGGAAGTGCACGAGCGCGAGGCGGCGCTGCTGCGCGAGCTGTGCGGTGCGGCCGACGACGCCCGCACCGCGATTCGCGCGACCGGGCCGGACCGCGACCAAGGCGAGTAGCCCGGACGACCGGTTCGGGCGGGCCTGAAGTTCGCGTCTGAAGTTCCCACCTGACGTTCGCACCTGACGTTCGCGCTTGCCTCTACTTCGCTGCTACCCCGCCGCTTGCACGACGTTGCACGGCGTGCCGGCCTGCCATGCCGCGATATTCGCGAGCGTGGTCTGCGCGATCTCGTTCATCGCCTCGCGCGTGAAGAACGCCTGGTGCGCGGTGACGATCACGTTCGGGAACATCAGCAGACGCGCGAGCACGTCGTCCTGCAGCGGCAGATTCGAGTGGTCCTCGAAGAAGATGCCGCCTTCCTCTTCGTAGACATCGAGCCCGAGATGGCCGAGCTGGCCGTCCTTCAACGCGCCGACCAGCGCGTTCGCCTCGACGAGCCCGCCGCGCCCGGTGTTGATCAGCATCGCGCCGCGCTTCATCTTCGCCAGCGCGGCGCCGTCGATCAGATGGTAGGTGGCCGGCAGCAGCGGGCAATGCAGACTGACGACGTCGGATTCGGCCAGCAGCGTGTCGAGCGGCACGTAGCGCGCGCCGAGCGCGAGCAGGTCGGCAGCGGGCGTGCCCGGATCGTGCGCGAGCACCTGCATGCCGAAGCCCGCCATGATGCGCCCGAATACGCGGCCGATGATGCCCGTGCCGATCACGCCGACCGTCTTGCCGTGCAGATCGAAGCCGAGCAGCCCGTGCAGCGAGAAGTCGCCCTCGCGGGTGCGAGCGACCGCGCGCGGCAGGCGCCGGTTCAGCGCGAGGATCAGCCCGACCGCATGTTCGGCGACCGCATGCGGCGAGTAGGCCGGCACGCGCGCGACCAGCATGCCGAGCCGTTCGGCCGCCGCGAGGTCGACGTGATTGAAGCCCGCCGAGCGCAGCGCGATCATGCGCGTGCCGCCGGCATGAAGCCGTTCGAGCGTGGCGGCGTCGACCGTGTCGTTGACGAACGGGCAGACCACTTCGTAGCCCGCGGCGAGGACCGCGGTTTCGCGATCGAGATGGGATTCCTGGAAATGCAGCTCGTAGCCGTGCGCGGCATTGGCTTCGGTGAACGTGTCGCTATCGTATTGACGGCTGCTGAACAGGATCATGCGCATATCGGACTCCCAAGAAGACATGTTCAGGCGTTTGTTTTCGCGAAATCGGCGCGCGTCAACAATAAGACTGACGGGGCTGCGGAACTGCAATATTGCTTGAAAAGCATTCCGGACGAGGCCTGTTCAATCAGGCCGAAAGAACTCGGCCAGTAGCGGATTATCTTTTCCACGATATTAGGCGACTTCGCGAGGAAAGAGCGACTGTCCGGCGTGCGGGAGATCGTTTCGGCTTGCCACACCGCAACGACGCTGCGCGATCTGGCAATTTTGCCGAGTCGTCGGCTATTCGCATCGCGACGACGTGCTCGACCGGCTGCTCGGCGAATTGCCGGGTGGTGTGAAGAAGGAACTGCACTAGCACGACGAGTCGATCACGACCTAGCCCGACAGGCTCGAGTTCATCGACCGACTCGTCGCCGACAGCCGCATGGTCGCGCTCAAGATGAAGTAACTGTACCGGCGCGCGGGCCGATACAGCACTGCCCAGGCATGCGTGCCGAAAAACTTGCGCAATCGCGCGGTTCGGTGAATGATCGGACGAACGGCCTCGCTGGCTTAACCGCCACGAGGCCGTTCGTTCCCTTGCGCCTGAATATTCACGTACCGATCATGCCGATTTCCTCATCCTCTACCGTTGCTTCGTCCGTCCCCTGTCCGGTTGTCGAGTCGCTCGACGCCATCCTTCCCGAAGAACCGCTGCTGATGATGGGCGCCGGCCCCGTGCCGATTCCCGCCGCCGTCGCCAAGGCCAATGCGATCGTCATCAATCACCTCGGCGGCACGATGGCGAAGGTCGTGAACCAGGTGAAGACGATGGCGCGCTATGTGTTCCAGACGCAGTCGAAGTGGGTGCTCGGCGTCGCGGGACCGGGATCGGGCGCGATGGAGATGGCGATCTCCAATCTCGCGTGGGAAGGCACGCGCATGCTGTGCATCAAGAACGGCTTCTTCAGCGATCGCATGGCCGACATGGGCCGGCGCGTCGGCGCGCGCGTGAGCGTGCTCGAGGTCGCGGACCGCACGGTCGCGAGTCTCGAACAGGTGGCCGAGGCGATCCGCCGCGAGCGTCCCGAGGTCGTGACGGTCGTGCAGGGGGAAACCTCGAACACGGTGTGGAACCATCATCTGAAGGACATCGCCGCCCTCGCGAAGGAAGCGGGTGCGCTCGTGATCGTCGACGCGGTCTGCACCTTGAGCACGATGCCGCTCGAAATGGACGCGTGGGGTATCGACGCGGTGATTACGGGCGGGCAGAAGGGGCTGTCGTCGATTCCGGGCGTCTCGCTGATCGCGTTTTCCGATGCGGCCTGGGCGCGCGTGAAAGACCGCACGGTGCCGAACACGCACTGGTGCCTCGACGCGTCGCTCGCGGAGAACTTCTGGCACAACGCCGGTTATCACTACACGGCACCGGTGTCGGGTGTGCTCGCCTTGCACGAGGCGTTGCGGCTCGTGTGCGCCGAGACGCTCGAAAAGCGCTTCGCGCGCCATCTGAAATGCTCGCTCGCGTTGCAGCAAGGCGTGACGGCAATGGGCCTGCAACTGTATGCGCCGGAAAATTGCCGGCTCAATTCGGTGGTCGGCATCGAGGTGCCGGACGGCCTGAGTCCCGCCGACGTGTGCGCGCATATCTCGCGGCAGCATCAGGTGGAAATCTCGGGCTCGTTCGGTTTGCCGATCGTGCGCATCGGGCAGATGGGCGAGCAGTGCCGCGAACACAATCTGTTCCGCACGGTGCATGCGCTCGGCCGCACGATGGTCGATCTCGGCGTCAAGGTCGATTTGCCGGCGGGCGTGGCGGCGTTGGAGCGGGGGGTGTCGGGGGGACGCTAGGGGGCGCTAAAGGAGCGTCACGGTCGGCCGGGTTTCTCCCGGCTGTATCGCGGGCGCTTGCCGATGCGGCGTGCGCGGCGATGGCGGCCTTCGTGTTCCGCAGGTCCTTCGCATTCGAGAGGCTTATGCGCGCCCCCTCGAAGGCAGCGACTCGTACACGTCGCGAATGCGCCGATAGTGAACGTCGGCGGAGAATTGCTGCTCGGCTTTACGGCGCGCGGCGCGGCCCATATCGTTGCGGCCGCGCTGCGCCCAGATTTTTTCCACGTAGTGCTTGAGCGACGGCACGTCGCGCGGCTCGAATACGTAGCCGTCTTCACCGTGTTCGATCAGTTCCGGTATGCCGCCGATGTTCGACCCGATGACCGGCCGGCCGCATGAAAAACTTTCGAGGATCGAGATCGGGCAATTCTCGTAGGCTTCGGCCGGCAGAATGGCCGCGGCGCTTCCGCCGACGAGCGAGTACAGTTCGCTCCCGCTTTTGAATCCGGTGAAACGGATGTTGGGGCTGGCCGCCGCGAGTGCTCGCGCGTCGGCAAGAAAACTGCCTTCCCCGACGATGACGAGAGGCACGTCCGGCAATTGCCGGAATGCTTCGATCAGCGTGCCGATGCCTTTCGAGCGCTCGATTCTGCCGAAATAAACCATATAGCGTCCGGCTTCGGACTGCGGTACGAATTGTTCGAGATGAACGAAATTCGGCACGACCGTGATCCTGTTCGCATCGATTCCGTTGGCCTGCATTTTCGCGGCGAAGAATCGGCTCACCGCGACGAAGCGATCGATCGCATCCACGCTGCCGAGCCAGCGCGAAACGTAGGCTTCGGACGTCGAGATCGCGCTGCGCAGATAGGAGCCGCGATTGCACCGATGTACCAGCGCGTGCCAGTAGTCGCGCCCGTGGCAAAGCTCGCATGGCTTGCCGTCGCGGCTGCACGTATAGACCGGGCAGATCAGCTTGTAGTCATGGACCGTCTGCACAATGGGAATGCCGGCGTCCTTCAACACGGGAAGAATCGATCCCGTGAGCTTTCCATAATAGATATGCAGATGGGCTACGTCGAATTGCCGCACCGAAAGAAGCGAGCGGAGATTGCGCTTCGCCGCCTGCGAATAATGGAAACGGGCGACATCCATCACCGACGGCGCTTCGAAATCCGCTGCTGCCGGAAAGAACTTCGACCACTCGGAAGGCAGGTCTTTCTCGCTACGCGCGCAGAAAGGCACAACCCCATGGCCGCGCTGCGCGAGCAGTTCGCCGAGGGACAGAAAGTAGCTGTCCGAGCCGCCTTTGATAAAGAAATTCTGCGAGACGTTCAGGATGGTCGAGGGTATCGTCATGGTCGAAGCGTTTTCTGGTGTGGGCGAGGTATTGCGGTAGCGCGCCGGTCCTCAGTCGGATAGATAGCGCTCCGAACTCTCGATATGCCGCGAAAACATGCCGGCCAGAAAGTAGAAAAGCGACATCACGAGGAAGTTGTTCACGATGTTGTCGGAAAAGAAATAGATGAACAGGAAGATCGCGGGTATGGACAGGAAGCGGATTCCCATCCGCCTGACGATCAGAACGTTCATCGCGATGAAGCAGGCCAGCATGCCCGGTCCGAGTTCGAAGAAGAACCGGATGTAGTCGTTGTGCGGAAGCAGCTTGAGATCGGTCAAACGCAAACTGCTCGTGACGCCAAAGCCGAACAGTTGCTGCGTGAGCGAGCCGTCGGCGTAGAGCGTGAACAGATTGATCCAGTGCTTGAGCCGGAAGATCAGCGAAATGTCGCTGGTGCCGACCGCTTCGTAGATCTCCTCGTAGCTCATCGCGCCGAGTCCCCAGAGTCCTCCTGCCTGATCCATCACACGGGACAGCGACGTGAAAGCGACGGTGGCGCGCGTCACGACCTCCAGCTCGCTGCCGAACAGCATCACGAACGCAGCGGCAAGCGAGCCCAGCAAGACAATCCGCAGCACGTTGAAGCCGAGATAGACCAGGTAGAGCGCGAGCAGAATCGCCAGCATCGCGCCCAGCGTCTTGAAGGCGATCGCGCAGGCGAGCAGATAGAGCGTGACGATCCAGTGGCGGGCGCCGCCTAGCATCAGCGTCCACGAACTGACGACGGCAAACAGAATGGCGTTGTTGCGATTGGCGAAGAACGAGAGCGAGATTTCGTCGAGCGGATCGAAGCTCGAACCGCCGTACAGATCCCGCAACGAGAACGCGACGGGCAGTGCGACGAACAGCACGACCATCAGCCTGCCGGGTGCGCGTTCGAGAAAGTCCGCTTCGGTCGTGGTGCCGGCGAGGAAGAACAGGAAAATCGCCAATATTTTCAGGCTTTCGCCGATGTTTTCCTGCCCCGCGTTCAACGTCAGGTTTCCTAGTGAAAAGAACGCGGTGAATCCCAGCAGAATCGTGCAGGTGCGATCGAGCTGATGGATTCTTGTCGCCAGCAGTATGCCGATGTACAGCACGAAGGCGATCGCATAAGCGTCGGAGGCGAGCTTGAGCGCGTCGCTGCCGCCCGAGAGCGACCATATCAGCAGGATGAGGACGTAGCCGAACTCCCAGCGCAGCAGCGACAGATATGAAAAACGCTGGCTCGAATGAGTCAGCCCGGCGGCCGCGTGCAGATCCATCCGGTTTTCGCTGGAATCGTAGGGCGTCGTCATGCCGGCCGGCCTGTCAGGATGTGCCGGCCGGCATTGCGCGAAAAGGCGCGCAAGGCGAACCAGAGATGATCGAGCCGGCTACGATGGCGCACATTGAGTACACAGGCGGCGACCTGGAAGAACAGCAACGTGTAGCGGCAGAGGTCGGCGCGCCGTTCGAGACGTGGCCACAGGAAGTTCCTCAGCCGCTCGGGATCGATCGCCGCCCCCGCCTCCGACCAGTTGAGAAGGGCGACGGCCAGATGGGCGCGCCGTTGCGGTTCGCGCGACGCACGACCGATCTGCGCATCGTGAATCCGGTAGCGAACGAGCGGCTGGGCGATATTGCAGAGCTTGCCGTGCTGCGCGAGCACCGACCACAGGCGGTAGTCCTCGGCGAATTGATAGCGTGCGTCATAGCGCAGATCGTGATCGCGAAGCGTGCGGGCGCGCAGCATGACGCTAGGGTGTCCGAAGCAGGTGCCGAACAGCAGGGCCGCTTTGCACATGGCGTCGTGGCGGGGAAATTGCAGTGATCCGGTGACGGCGCCGAACTTGAGCAGGTCGCTGCCGCAGGCGACCACCGCGGGGTCGCGCTTCAGCACGGCCAGCTGGATTTCGAAGCGCCGCGGCAAGGCAATGTCATCCGCGTCCATGCGGGCGATGAATTCCGCGCTGGCGAGTTCGAGCCCGAAGTTCAAGGCGGCAACGATGCCGCGGTTCGGCGTATTGAAGAGCGCAATGCGCGCGTCGCGTGCAGCGTAGGACTCGACGATCGCGCGGGTGCCGTCGCTCGATCCGTCGTTGATGACGAGGAGTTCGAAGTAGGGCATCGATTGAGCGAGAATCGAGTCGATGGCTTCCGCAATGTGCGTTTCGCCGTTGAACACCGGCAGAACGACGGACACGGCCGGCCGCTGCGCTCCCGCCGTGTTCCGGTTGCACGCCACG
Organism: Paraburkholderia sp. Ac-20336; assembly: GCF_017105025.1. NCBI lineage: Bacteria > Pseudomonadati > Pseudomonadota > Betaproteobacteria > Burkholderiales > Burkholderiaceae > Paraburkholderia > Paraburkholderia sp. Ac-20336. Next base: position 7,403 of record NZ_JAAGPS010000096.1, read on the forward strand.
TCGACCATCGCGTGATTCATCTGTTTCCTCCTGGGCTCGCGCGAAACCGGAGCCGTGATTCACGTGTTCGGTGATGGCTGGGACGGCTTGCGGGATGTCTGGCCGCGAACCCATGTCCGGGTCGTGCCGAGCAGATGTTTGATACGAAACGCGAGTAATCCGAGCGGGCTCGTCGCGATTTCGAAGCTCTCGTTCGGCGAGACGTTATTGCTGCTCCAATAGACCTTGAACCGCTCGGTGCCGACGCCGAGATCGACGTCGAATCCCCGTTCGAATGCACGCTCCATTTCTATTTCCCTCACGAGCAGGCCGGGCTCGAATTTGGCGTACCGTTTGTCGAAGGCGCCGATCAGGTTGGTCTGGCTCGTTTTGCCCATGCCGATGAGGTTGGCGGCAATCGGCTCTCCGTCGAGCGTGACGATGAACAGGTGAGCTTTCGAGAGCTCGTCGGCTGAATTCAGCAACGCGATGAGATAGCGCTGATACGTGGGCGATGCGAGCCATGTCGACGCTTTTCCCCGGCTCGATGCCCAGTCGCGCTTGGTCGTGAGGATCCACTCGATCCACTTTTCGAAAGAGTCCGAGTCTTCCATGCCGAGTTGCCGGATGACCAGATTGCCTTCTTTGGCGAGCCGGCGATAGCGTGCGCCGGGCAGTTTTTTCTCCAGTCTGCCAAGGCCGGTGCAAAAGGTATTCCAGTCCATGGAACGCGGGAAGACCACTTTCATCGAAATGTCGTTCGACATCGCCATGATCCGCGCATGCCGCGATGCATGTTCATGCAAGGGCGTGCCGGTGTCGACATAGGGCACGATGAAGAGGTCGGCGCTGCAACGCTTGCACGCTGCTTCCCAGGCGCTTGCAATCGCGCGCGATTTATGCGGGCCTTCCGTGACCAGCATGCTGGTGTGCTCGATCGTTCCAGGGGTGAGCGGATCGAGTACGTTCCAGAACAGACGCCGATGGCTGACCAGCGGCCAGACAAGCAGGAGTTTTCCGTTCTCGCGGTAGACGACGCAGTGTAACCGTCTGCCGAGCGGCTGCGCGACCTGGGTCCAGCACAGGAGGCAAACGGTGAAGGCCTGAAAGTGAAGCCCATTGGCCTCGCTCCACAATGCGTCCCATTCGGCTTGCAGCGACTGGAAGACCGCAGGATCGGTCACGACGACGATTTCAGAAGTACTTGCGCCCATGCGCTCTCCTCGCGACGACGCCAGCCTGTCGAGGCTGGCTTCATGTGTTCGTGAACCGGTTTGAGTTGCGCGTCGATCCGGGATCGAATGCCGCGCGGGAATGTCAGCGAGCGCTTATTGATGGTCCTGGCCGTAGTCCTGTACGTATGCGTGAGTGCCGTAACGGCGCGCCAGTTCATAGTTGGCCGCGTGGACCTTGACCGCATTGAGCAGAATGCCGCTGACTTTCGCACCCGATTGCGCGAGGCGCTTGACCGCCGCGTCGATCTCTCCCTTCAGCGTTTCGCCGAAACGCGCGACCAGAAAGATCGTTCCCGCGACGGGCACCATCATGCCGATGTCCGACACGGCGAGAATCGCGGGCGCGTCGATCAGCACCATGTCGTAGTGCCGCGATGCGTACTCGACCGTTTCCGCGAAGCGTCCGCTCGTCAGCAGATCCGCGGCGTTCGGCGGGTAGATGCCGGTCTGCAGCAGATCGAGATTGCGCTGGACGTTTTTGACGACGACGTCCTGCAGCGAGCAGCGGTTCGACAGCACGTCCGCGAGGCCGTCCCCGCGGGCGACGCCCAGATGCTGTTCGAGGCGGCCCTTGCGCAGGTCGCCGTCGATTAGCAGCACGCGCTTGCCGCCTGCGCCAAGCACCGTCGCCAGGTTGACGGACAGGAAGGACTTGCCGATGCCGGGCAGCGGGCCGGCCAGCATGACGACGTTGTTGCGCGCGCCGACGGCGGCGAACTGCAACGCGGAGCGCAACATGCGCAGACTTTCGATCGCGGGATCGTGCGGGTGGCAAGTCGCGAGGGGCAACTGCTGCGGCAAGCCGGCTGCGGCGCGCCGCATGATCGCCGCCTGTTTTTCGCTGAACGGAATTGTCGCGTAGACGCTCAAGCCGGTGGACGATTCGATGTCCTCCGTATCGGTCACACCGCGAAACAGCCGGTCGCGAGCCAAGGCCACACCGGCGCCGAGCAGCAGCCCGCCCATCAGTCCGGCCGCGAGAACGAGCAGTTTCACGGGCTTGACCGGGCGCAGCGGCACCTCGGCTGAATCGACGAGTTGCACGGAGCCCGCGGTGCCCGCGCTGAGCACCTGCATCTCCTGAATCTTGCTGCGCATCGCGGAGTAGAGTTCCTCGCTGATGCGCAGGTCCCGCAGCCGCCGGAGCGCATCCTGCTCGGTGAGCGGCATCTGTCTGATCTTGCCGTTCAGCCGGTTGATGGCCTGCTGCGTCGTAGTGATCTGCTGGTCGATTGCGGTGACGTCGGCGGACGAGGCCGAAAACGTCGCGAGTTTCTGTTCGCGCGTGCGCTGCAGTCCCACGAGTTGCGCCGTTTCGTCCGCGAGCTGTTTGGCGAGCAGATGGCTTTCCTCGCTGATGTCGATGATGCCGTGCTGATTGCGATAGGTGTTATAGGCCGTCTCGGCCTCGTTGACCTGTGCCTTCATCTGCGGCAGTTGTTCGTTCAGACGGGTGAGCGATGCCTTGGCGATATCCGACTTGAGCTTGATGTTCCATTGCAGGTATTGTTCGCCGATTTCGCCGATGGTCTGCGCGATCCTTTGCGGATCGTTGCCTCTGAGCGAGGCCATCAGAATGCCTGATTTATTGCCTTGCTCCGTGACCTTGACAGCTTTCTGCAATTCGTCGACCACCAGTTGCTCCGGCCGGCGCTGAATCATGAACTCTCCACCCGGCGCGCTATGGATTGCCTCGACGAGCAGGGTGATCGGTCCCGCATGCGAGACGAACTGCTCAGCTACGCCGATTTTGCCTGTTACCGCCGCGGGCAGGCCCGGGCCTGTCAGTTCGTACTGGTTGTTTGCGAGCGTCCGCAGACGGAACGTTTTTCCCCGGAATTGCTCGGGCACCTCGAAATTGCTTACCTCGATGGTTTCGTTGCCCCATACGAAACCGCCCAGACCCAATATTCCCGGCGTCGAAAGATCATTGGCCTGCCGTGCGATGGCCGCTCCGATAAGAGGGAAATAGTGGGGTGACGCCTCGATATAGAGCTTCGACTGCGTGACCGCCTTCCATAGAATATTTCGCGAATCGAGTAGTTGAGCTTCGCGTTCGGCGGAGGATTTTTCGTTGAAAGGTCGCGACACATAATTGAGCAGATCTTTTTGAGCGGCCGATGCGGTGTCGCTGGTTTCGTCGATCTTGACCAGAATGTGTGACTCGTACACCGGAGGACTCAGGAACGCGTAGCCGCAGGCGAGCAAAAACACGATGGCCGCGATGGCGCCAATCATGGTTTTGTGACGAAGCAGCGTTTCGAGCAGCGTCGTCATATTTATTTCATCCGGACGCGCGCGAGGTTTGCCGCGTGTCTGCTCTGCCTGCCTCATAGTCACCTCATGGAGAAATGCTGTGCCGCTTCCTGCGGGAAATACACGCGAGGCCCAGCGGATTGAACCGGCGATTGCGCCGGGACTGGCCTCGCAGCATGGATACGGCGTAGTGGGAAGAGCGGATTCCACCACGGCGCAACACTAGCATTGGTATCCGGCCCGCTGTGCGTGCCAAGCCACATTGAACCATCGTTTATGTCGAGCCTGAATCCTTTTAATCCGACAAATTATCTGGCTTTATACGCCATGGCGGAATTTAATATCCTGGATTATTCGTGTGAAAATATGAATGATTTTCCGGGTGGAATGATGATTTGTAATGAAAAATTGACACCTTAATTTTGAGATATAAATTTCATATGAATCAAGGTTAACCCGCCGGGTTGAAATTTGCCGAGGGAAAAGTTCGCTAGCGCACATAGCCGGAAAATGCCGAGGTTCTATGATCGTTCCCGTTTGTTTTGAAGCGGACCGGATAGTAAAAATTAAATCGGCGAGCGGATATCAACGAATGGGTGGCGTAATTCGCATAAGAGTATGAAAATCCCCGGTCTTCCGGTGTTGGGTCCGCCGTATATGGAGTAACGCCGTCTGAAATATCTCTTAAATCAGTCTTCATAATTCCGTGCGGCATATTTCGATTCGCACACGCCGTTCACGAATCGACGCAGGCGCAAATCAAAACTGAAAACGAGACGATCTATCGATCGGGTCGACGCACGTCTGTCGATCCGCTCGGGAAGAAGCAGATGCCGCTCTTCGCTGCTTCCGGCGAACTCGATTCGAGCCGCGCCGGTAGGCGCGCGAGTGGGATCGTCTGCGTGAAAAACAGACGTTGCGCCGCCGCGCGGTCATTTGCGCCCGGAGCTAAATGTATGACAGGCAACAAAACGATCGCCATTCTTGGTACGCGTGGAATACCGGCACGTCATGGAGGATTCGAAACGTTTGCGGAACGGCTTGCGTTTCATTTGCGCGATCATGGCTGGACCGTGACTGTGTATTGTCAGGGCACGAGAGGAATGCGGCAGCCTGTCGACGACACATGGCAGGGCATTCACCGCATCACGTTTCCGGTGAGCCGCGAGGGCGCGGCCGCGACGCTGGAGTTCGACTGGACCTGTGTTCGCGACGTGGTCAGGAGCCGGCCCGGTGTTGCATTGACGCTCGGCTATAACACCGCGCTCTTCTGCTTATGGATGCGGCTGCGCGGCGTAAAAAATATCATCAACATGGACGGCCTCGAATGGCGGCGCGACAAGTGGCGCAAACACGAGCGTGCGTGGCTATGGCTCAATGAGCGCATTGGTTGCTGGGTCGGGGATCATCTGGTCGCCGATCACCCGGTGATTGCAGATCATCTGTCGACGCGCGTGTCTCGCAGCAAGATCACGACCATTACTTATGGCGCGGATCGTATCGAGCATGCCAGTCCGGACCGGCTGAGGGAGTTATCCCTGACTGCGGACAGGTACGGCATTCTGATCGGCAGACCCGAGCCCGAGAACTCCATACTCGAAGTAGTCCGGGCGTTTTCGCACAAACGGCGCGGCGCCAAACTGGTGGTGCTCGGCAATTATGAGCCGGGCAAGCGGCCTTATCACCGTCGCGTGATGGAGGCGGCAAGCGACGAAGTGGTCTTTCCCGGCGCGGTTTATGAAACCGAGATGATACGGTCACTCAGGTATTACGCGAGGTTCTATCTTCACGGACACAAGGTGGGGGGAACCAACCCGTCGCTGGTCGAGGCGTTGGGTGCCGGAAGTGCCATCATCGCGCACGATAACCCGTTCAACAGATGGGTCGCGGGCTCGGAGAACCGCTACTTTTCATCGACGAGCCAGTGCGAACGTCATATCGAAGATCTGTTGCGGGACGATTCGGCGGTCGCGAAAATGCGCGCGGTCAGCCGGGAACGCTTCGCGAGCATGTTTCAATGGTCCGGCATTCTCGACGAGTACGAGACGTTACTGGAGCGCTATTGCGACAATGCCAGCGAGCCGCTGGCATTCAAGCCGCAGAAGCGGCTTTGATTGACGCCGGGTGTCAGTTCTCGGGCGCCGCGCCGGCGCCTTTTGCCCGTTGCAGCCGGTTTGCCGTCGTTTCGACCATTGACTGCGTGTTTCGATAAAGGCGGCGAAACGTCGCGTAGCCGGGTTGCAGCCGGCGTATCTCGAAGCGGCGCACCAGCTTTCCGCCAAATCCGGACAGGAAGGTGAGGATTCCCTGGCTTGAGACCCCATCGAAATCGAATACCAGCTGCCGTTCATGCGCCAGCCGGATGGCTGACCAGATGAGAAGGCTGACCGCACCGCCATGCGTATCCTGTCTGCGGGAGCACAGCAAATAATAGAGCGCGGTGTCGTCGAACACGACGGCAATCGCGGCCTGCAATACGCCGTCCTTGCTGTAGCAGCCCAGCATCTTGCCCGCGTCGCGCCCGACGGCCTGAGCAAGCAGCGCTCTCATGACCGCCGAGCCGTAAATATTGCGTTGTTGACGCGCCGCGAGATTGGCGTCGTAGAAGCGGACGAATTCATCGGCGTCGAGTATTTCCTTGACGCTCAACTGTTCCGAAGCGCGGCGAATCACATTACGCGTATTCGCGCGCATGCGAGCCCAAACCTCCGGCTCGGTTTGTTGCGGAAAAATTCTCAGCGTGAAGTTGACGAGTACCGTGAAGCGGTTAAAGGTAAAGGCAATCGCTTCCGCTTCCGAAACATCCGGGTCCAGCAACTGCTCGAACAGATCGCAGCCAGGTAGCTGCCGTATCAGCTTGTCGCAGACGTTGAAGCGGTGCCGCCATTCATCTTCGGCATGACCGGTTGACGATCTGATGACGGGGCCGAGGCAGCGAGTGAGCGGTGGCATTTCGGAGACTTTCCAGAACCCCTTTTTAACGAGCGTATAGGGCATTTCGCCGATGACCTCGTTATTCTCCACGACTTTGACGAGATGCCAATTGCCGCCTGTGGCGATGTCGAGCCACCACGGTTCGTGAAAGATCGAGTGTCCAATGAAGCTGGGCCGGGATTTCTGAGCGGGCCGGACGATATCGGCTCCGCTTTGCGCGATCCCGGGGTTCATGAAATGCTCAGTTGAGTTGATTAGCGGAAAGCGATCGATAGCCATTGGGTGCTGTGCTCACTTGTGCGGTTTACGAACAGCGAATCCAATACATGTCTGGAAGTTCACACGCGCCACGCCAGGCTTCGGACATGGATTCTATTTGTCGTGCTCCTCATTTCTTCTTGTCGGAGACGTAGCGGAATGACTGCGTGAATTCTATTACGTTTGCCTGTCATAAAGAGTGCGGAATCGCACGATGGAATGGAGGAATAGCGCACTGGGAAGCGACACCTTATTTAAGCATTCCAGATGGAAATGCGGCGCGTGGATTCATTTCACGCGTACACCTCAGCTAGTTCGCCTGCGAGCGGGCAGGCGCCGTGCAACAACCCAATAAAAGGTGGCGGTCCGGTAGTTATTGATCTAACGTCTGATCGAGGCAGGTTGGCCGTACGCTCATGCGGCGGTGGAGGGCGTCCTTGTGAGTTCGCGTTGGAAGATGTCTGCTGTTCGATTCGGGTAAATCGACATGAAAAAGAGTCTGAAGTTTGCCGCCTGTGTGCTTCTGCTCGTCGTGGTGAGAGCATCGGGGCAGTCGGCAGTTGCGTTGCAGTCGAGCATTGTCGACGCGGTCCAGCAGATGCACATGCCGAACGAGGGTAGGCCAAGCGGTGTGCCGCCGTCATACAGCTGGCAGACTCAACCGGTCGTCCAGGCCGGTAACAGCCCTCCGGCCGGATTCCATGCGATCACAGGATGGGGGCAGATATTTCTCGTTGCCGGAGCCGCGCCGGTGTCGCTAAACGTGTCGCTGAGAAATTTTCGCACCTATCTGCTCAGCACATCCGGCAAGCTGCAGTTGATTCAGTCCACCAATACGCTGGATGGCGCGCAATTCAATCCGGACTACCAGGGCAACATCAATATCCCGGCGGATATCCGTCTGGATTCGGGCGGTTACACGTCGGTCATGACGAATCCCAAGGCGGCATTCCATTTCTGGCCAACGGCCGGCAAGGTGAATTTCGATTCGAGCAATCTCGCGGGCATCCTGGTGGCGGTCGAGGCTCGAATCAATCCGGCGACAGGACAAACCGCCGCGGAGGTCGACAATCGATACGTGCTGTCGGTCGGCGCGGATTACTGGGCGGGCGTCAATTCCGTGTGGGACAACTATCGCAGCAGTGCCGGCGTTGCCGTGGGACGGTTCCAGTTTCTGACCACCGAATGGCAATGCTTCACGATGACGACGATTTTCGCGCGCAATCGGACGGCACAGACAACGCTTTTCTCGTGTTAGCAGGCCTCGAAGCCGGGCCGCATCAAAGGTTCGGGCCGGAGAGCGAATTCGACGAGGACGTCTTGCCTATTTTGCCGGTGCGATAGGCGTTCTGGCCATAAATGACACACCAGAAGACGAGAAGCGCCACCGCGTTTGCCGTGAACGGCGCATACATGATCCAGATTCTGGGCATGATGAATGGCGACACCGCAATGGCAAGCAGCGTCATGGCCTGCTTGATCAGAATCAGCCGATACCGGCGCGCGGCAATGAACCAGGTGTTCAGCCCGTCGTCGGCGAACATCACGATCGAGCAACCGGCGGCGTAGATCATCACAGGCGCGCCGGCCACGAATTTCGGGCCGTAGATCAGAAGAAACACCGCCGGTCCCACGAACAGGCTGCATACGAAAGCGACGGCCGCGAGCGCGCTCAGATAAACCCCGAGCCGGAGCGCTTTCTGGCGAAGCTGTGCTTCATTTCTCGCGATGAACACCATGCTGGGTGCGAGCGCGAGAGAGAGCGCCGCGCCGACGGAATTCCACTGCTCGACGAGCGAGGCTGCTGCCGCGTAGATACCCAGATCGGCTTTCGACATCAGCATGCCGAGCAGAACGCGGTCTATTCTCAGGATCAGGATGCCCGCGGCGACGGCCGGCCAGAATTTGAGCCCGCGCGTTACCAATGTTTTCGTCACGACTGTATCGCCGAGAAGCGACTTCGGTGTACTGAGCGCTAACTTGCGATAGCGGCGAAATGGCCCGGCCGCGGCCACGATGGCCTCGATGGGCCACGCGATCGAGGCAAACAGCGCGCCGGCCGAAAGGTGAGCGGCGAGAAACAGCCACAGTACCCGGACGCCGCTTGCCAGCGTCTTGGCGCGGGTGATGATCCATGGGCTTTTTTCGGCGTAGGCCATCAGCGAGCCGAGTGCGATCGGTTCCACGATGAGCAGGAAGCTTGCCACGATGGCGAGTTCGGCGCCGGCCCGCGCCATCAGGAACCATGCGCCCACGCAAAAGATCAGCATGACGCCGAGTGTCGAAAAGAGGCGCAGACGGAACGCGCGATAAAACACGATATGGCGCAGCCGCGGATGTTTGCCGAAGATCGGCGCGACGGATTGCGCGCTGAACAGAAGGGCGGTGCTTCCGACCACCGCCGCTAGCGACAACGCGAATTGCAATTCGCCGAACAGGCGCGCGCCGTAGATATTGGCAAAAAGATGATTGCTGGCGATCGCCGCGAGTGTTCCCACGACTTTTTCGCACAATACGCCTGTAAGCGACGAGAAAAGGAGGCGACCTAATGGTTTCACGATACCTCTTCAACCTGTACGTCGTGAAAGCGTGTTGCGTGAAATGAGCCGGACGCGATCGGAGGGAATCCGGCGCAAGGAAGCGAAATCACGTCATCCGTTTTCATTCTTCGTACCGGTTGAGTTTGACCTTCGCGCTCTGTGTATCGGAGGAGCGGGGGTGTGTTAAATCCGATGAGTCGGTCTTCTGACTGGTGAGTGCTCGTGTTGCTCGATACTTCCTTTCAGGAAGCGAGTAGAGATAGGCCGCCAATGAAATGTGGTCCTGTCCGAATTGCGCGATTGTTCCGGACAGGCAAGCGGATTGCGCAACGTTGAATGTGTCTCGTGTTTCAGTCAGTTTCGTGCGGGAACCGGTGCGCAATAGTTCATGACGGTCCGGGCAGGGCCCGTGTCACGCAAACGCAATCGGGAGATACAGACAGCCAGGGGAACTGCCCGTTCGATCCTGCACGGGCAGATACGCGAGACCTATGGCTTTATAGCGTGAGAGTTTGAACGGGAACGTGTCCTGTCGCACATTCCGCCATGACATTCAAAATCTCTAAATTACGCTGTATTGGGCAGACCTGAGAAATGACGCGAATCGGCAGATCGACCGGAGCTTTGACTCTTATGTCGTGGTAACGCGTCGGTCTGGAAATTTCTGCTGGTTTGCGCTGCGGGCGCTATGAGCGGGTTGGAGGTGCTGTGCGAAGCCGGGAGGAACTACTGATCCTGGAGCGCCGGCGGGACGAATACGAACGTCCTGGCCGGCTCGATCGAAACGCATCGATAGCGGGGGAGCGAGGACTCACTGCACTGCGGACAGATTCCCCACCTTCGCATTCCGCAAATACAGCACCGTCGACAACACCACCGCCGCGGCCGCGGCCGCCGCCGCGAACAGAAATACCGAGCCATAGCCGAACTCGCCCGCGATATACCCGGCCAACGGCCCGGTAATGCCGAGCGACAGATCGAGAAACACCGAATACGCCGACAGCGCCGCGCCGCGGCTCGCGGGCGGCACGAGCCCGACTGCCTCGACGCCGAGCGCCGGGAACACGAGCGCGAAGCCGAAGCCGGTCAGCGCGGCGCCCGCGAGCGCGACGTGCGGCTCGGGCGCGAGCCACAGCATCAGGAGACCCGCGCACTCGAACACGAACGACGCAATCGCGACGCGGAATCCGCCGTAGGTCTTGATCGTGTTCGCGAACAGCAGACGCGCGCCGATAAACAGCGTGCCGAACAGCGTCAGCGAGAGTGCCGCATTCGGCCAGTGCCGCGCCGCATAGAACAGCGTGATGAAGGTCGCGATCGAGCCGAAGCCGGCCGAGCCGAGCGCGAGGCCGATGCCGTGCGGCAGCACGCGCGTGAACACGCTGCGGTACGACATCCGCTCGCCGTGGACCAGCGGCACCGGCGCGATCAGCCGCGCGACGTAGTAGCCGAGCGCCGCGAGCGCGATCATCAGAATGCCGAGCGTGGTAAAGCCGATGGCATGCGAAATCGCCACGCCGAGCGGCGCGCCGATCGCGAGCGCGCCGTAGGTCGCAATGCCGTTCCACGAAATCACGCGCGCGTTGTTGGCCGTGCCCACCCGGCCGATGCCCCACAGAATCGCGCCGGTGCCGCACAGGCTCTCGCCGAAACCGAGCACGAGGCGGCCGCAGACGAGCAGCGCGAGGCTCAGCACCGGCCAGTGGCTCGTCAGCGCCGCGAGCAGCAGGAACACGCCGCTTGCGCCACAGCCGAGCAGCCCGATCGACACCGTGCGCTTCGGCCCGAGCGTGTCGGCCGAGCGGCCCGCGAGCGGCCGCGAGGCGAGCGTCGCGATGTATTGCACGCTGATCGCCGCGCCCGCCAGCACCGCGCTATAGCCGAGGTCGTCGTGCACGTAGCCGGGCAGCACCGCGAGCGGAATGCCGATCGTCAGATAGCAAAGGAAGGTGAAAAAAACGACCGGAATGATCTGCAGGGTCGTCGCAAATTCGCTGCGGTTGGGCGCGGAGTCGGTGGACATCGGGAAAACGAGACTTGAAATCGGCGGGAAGGCGTGATTCTCCCATGGAACCGATCCCCTTGCAGAGTTTGCTCAAAAATCGGTCAGATCGACCGTCCCGCCGGATTCATATAAAGGTCCGTTTTGCCGTGCCGACGTGGACTTGCAGGGGCTGGGAGCCGGCACCTGTCGTTACCCTGAGTGGCAATAAATCAATAAAAAATATACAAAAGTGGCAAAAATACATTGCCAACATAAGCACGGTGCCACGCAAATTCATCCCGATATCGTCTTGCGAATATGTCCCGCATGCGAATCGCGCTATGGGTTGCCTTTATTGACGGTGATAGTTTTCGAATCATCGCCGTGGCGCGTGCGCGCGGGCACCCAACAGAAGAGAGCAACGAGACATGACTGAGCCGATCCGCTTCTATCACCGCAACGCGATCCGCGAGATCAAAGACGCGCCCGTCACCCGCACGGTGTTGCAGTATCTGCGCGAGGACGCGCATTGCACCGGCACCAAGGAAGGCTGCGCCGAGGGCGACTGCGGCGCCTGCACGGTCGTGATCGGCGAGCGCAACGCGGCGGGCGGCGTCGACTTCAAGGCGGTCAACGCCTGCATCCAGTTCGTGCCGACGCTCGACGGCCGCGCGCTCTTCACGGTCGAAGACCTGCGTCAGCCGGACGGCGCGCTGCATCCGGTCCAGCAGGCGATGGTCGATTGCCACGGCTCGCAGTGCGGCTTCTGCACGCCGGGCTTCATCATGTCGATGTGGGCGCTCTACGAGAAGCACGGCCACGAACAGGGCTGCGCGAATCGCTCCGTGCCGTCGCGCGAGGCGATCGGCAATGCGCTCACGGGCAATCTGTGCCGCTGCACGGGCTACCGGCCGATCGTCGATGCGGCCGAGCGCATGTTCGAGGCGCCTGCGCCGAAAGCGCCGGTCGACGTGAAGGCGCTGGCCGCCGCGCTGGCATCGATCGAGCGCAGCGAGACGTTCCGCTACGAGCACGCCGGCCAGCAATTCGCCGCGCCGCGCACGGTTGCGGCGCTCGCGCAGATCAAGGAACAGGCGCCGGCCGCGCGCATTCTCGCGGGCAGCACCGACATCGGCCTGTGGGTCACCAAGCAGATGCGCGAGCTCGGCAACCTCGTCTATGTCGGGCAGATCGCCGAGCTGCAAAAGCTCGCAACCGGCGACGACTGGATTGAGATCGGCGCGGGTGTCAGCGTCGAAAAGGCGTATGCGGAGATCGCGAAGCAGTATCCGGAGCTGACCGAAATGTGGCAGCGCTTCGCCTCGCTGCCGATCCGCAATGCCGGCACGCTCGGCGGCAATATCGCCAACGGCTCGCCGATCGGCGATTCGATGCCGGGCCTGATCGCGCTCGGCGCGCGCGTGATCGTGCGCGGCGGCGAGATCGAGCGCGAGATGCCGCTCGAAGACCTGTACCTCGCCTATCAGAAGAAGGACATGGCCGAGCACGAGTTCGTGGTCGGCCTGAAGGTGCCGACGCGCGGCGGCGTGCGCGCGAACCTGCGCTTTCGCACCTACAAGCTCTCGAAGCGTTTCGATTCGGATATCTCGGCTGTTTGCGCGGCGTTCTCGTTCATTGCCGATGGCGACGTGATCCGCGAGCCGCGCATCGCGTTCGGCGGCATGGCCGCGACGCCGAAGCGCGCGCTCCATGCCGAAGCCGTGCTGCGCGATGCCGAATGGCACGAGGCGACCGCGCAGGCCGCGATGCTCGCGCTCGGCAACGACTACGCGCCGCTCACCGATATGCGCGCGACCAGCGACTATCGCCTCGAAGCGGCGAAGAACACGCTGTACCGCTTCTGGCTCGAAACGCGCACGAATCGTCCGCTGCCGAAGAACGCGCTCGACGTGCGCGCGGTCGCGCCGGCCGGCGCGAGTGCTTGAGCCCGGCGAGCCCAACGCGCGCTTAAGAAATACGGAGAACACCACAATGAACCAGCAAGCCGAACCGTTCCTGAACGAGCTTCAGGACCTCGACGACTTCACCCAGGTCCACGTCTCGCGTCCGCATGAATCGGCGCATCTGCACGTGAGCGGCCGCGCGACCTATACCGACGATATCCCCGAACTGGCCGGCACGCTGCACGCGGCGCTCGGGCTCTCGGCGAAGGCGCACGCGAAGCTCGTATCGATCTCGCTCGACAAGGTGCGCGCGACGCCCGGCGTGGTCGCGGTCTTTACCGCCGACGACATCCCCGGCGTCAACGACGTCGGCCCGATCGTCCATGGCGACGGTCCGATTCTCGCCAACGGTGTCGTGCAATACGTCGGCCAGCCGATCTTTATCGTGGTCGCGACCTCGCACGAGGCGGCGCGGCTCGGCGCGCGCCGCGCCGAGGTGGTCTACGAGGAGCTGCCGGCGGTGCTGACCGCGCAGCAGGCGCGTGCCGCGAACCAGTTCGTGCTGCCGCCGATGAAGCTCGCGCGCGGCGATGCCGGCACGAGGATCGCGCGCGCCGCGCGTCGCGAGGCCGGCGAGATGCTGCTCGGCGGCCAGGAGCAGTTCTATCTCGAAGGGCAGATTTCGTACGCGGTGCCGAAGGACGACGACGGCATGCACGTCTACTGCTCGACGCAGCATCCGACCGAAATGCAGCACCTCGTCGCGCATGCGCTCGGCGTTGCTTCGCATAACGTATTGATCGAATGCCGGCGCATGGGCGGCGGCTTCGGCGGCAAGGAATCGCAGTCGGCGCTGTTCGCCTGCTGCGCGGCACTCGCCGCGTGGAAGCTGCTGTGCCCGGTCAAACTGCGCCCGGACCGCGACGACGATATGATGGTCACCGGCAAGCGCCACGATTTCCACTACACATACGAAGTGGGCTACGACGAAGAGGGCGTGATCGACGGCGTCGCGGTCGACATGACTTCGCGCTGCGGCTTTTCCGCCGATCTGTCCGGCCCGGTGATGACGCGCGCGCTGTGCCACTTCGACAATGCGTACTGGCTCTCCGACGTGTCGATCGACGGCTTCTGCGGCAAGACCAACACGCAGTCGAACACGGCGTTTCGCGGCTTCGGTGGCCCGCAGGGCGCGTTCGCGATCGAGTACATCATCGACAACGTCGCGCGCTCGGTCGGCCTCGATGCGCTCGACGTGCGCCGCCGCAATCTGTACGGCAAGACCGAGCGCAACCAGACGCCGTACGGCCAGGTGGTCGAAGACAACGTGATTCACGAGTTGATCGACGAGCTCGAAGCGACGAGCGATTACCGCGCGCGCCGCAAGGAGATCGACGAGTTCAACGCGAACAACGAGGTCCTGAAGAAAGGGCTTGCGCTGACGCCGGTCAAGTTCGGCATCGCGTTCAACGTCACGCACTTCAACCAGGCCGGCGCACTCGTACACATCTATACCGATGGCTCGGTGCTCGTGAATCACGGCGGCACCGAAATGGGCCAGGGACTCAACACGAAGGTCGCGCAGGTCGTCGCGCATGAACTAGGCGTGGGCTTCAACCGCATTCGCGTGACCGCGACCGATACGAGCAAGGTCGCCAATACGTCGGCGACGGCGGCTTCGACCGGTTCCGATCTGAACGGCAAGGCCGCCCAGGACGCCGCGCGCCAGCTGCGCGAACGGCTTGCTGCGTTCGCCGCCGACCGCTACGGCGCGGGCCGCGTCAACGCATCGGACGTGCGCTTCGTGCACGACCGCCTGGTGGTGGGCGACGTGGCCGTGCCGTTCGAGGAAGTGGTCGCGAAGGCTTACCTCGCGCGCATTCAGTTGTGGTCCGACGGTTTCTACGCGACGCCCAAGCTCTACTGGGATCAGTCGAAACTGCAGGGCCGGCCGTTCTATTACTACTCGTACGGCGCGGCGGTGTCGGAAGTCGTGATCGACACGCTGACCGGCGAGATGCGTGTGCTGCGCGCCGATGCGCTGCACGACGTGGGCGCGTCGCTGAATCCGGCGCTCGACGTGGGCCAGGTGGAAGGCGCGTTCATTCAGGGCATGGGCTGGCTCACCACTGAGGAGTTGTGGTGGAACGCGGGCGGCAAGCTGATGACGCATGCGCCGTCGACCTACAAGATTCCGACCGTCAACGACGTGCCGCCGGTTTTCAACGTTCGGCTCTTCAAGAACCGTAATGTCGAGGACAGCATCCATCGTTCGAAGGCGACCGGCGAGCCGCCGTTGCTGCTGCCGTTTTCGGTGTTCTTCGCGGTGCGCGACGCGGTCTCGGCGGTCGGCGGCCACCAGGTCAATCCGCCGCTCAACGCGCCCGCGACCAGCGAGGAAATCCTCAAGGCGGTCGGCGCGGTGCGTGCCGCCACCACGGCCGCGCGGCAGGTGTCACGGTGAGTGTCGAGTTGCGGGAGCGCAGTATGGAAGCATGCCTCACTCATCTCGTGCGCGGCACGAGCGCACCGGGCGACGGCTCGGCAGTGCGGATCGGCCGCCGCCGCGTCGCGTCGGAGCTTGAACCGCGACCGGCGCCGATGCATATCGTGCTGTTCGGCGCGGGGCACGTCGGGCATGCGCTCGTGAAGCTGCTCGGCAGTCTGCCGTGCGTGGTGCAGTGGGTCGATGAACGCGACGAACTGTTTCCCGACGAAACGCCGCCCAACGTGCAGATCGAGGCGACCGACACGCCCGAGGCGATCGTCGACGCGGCGCCGCCCGGTGCCTGGTTTCTCGTGATGACGCACAACCATGCGCTCGATTTTTCGCTCGCGGCGCGCATCATGCGGCGGCGCGATTTCAGCTACTTCGGCATGATCGGCTCGAAGACGAAGCGCGTGAAATTCGAGCGGCGTCTGCTCGATCGCGGCGTCGAGCTCGAGCGGCTCGTGGAGATGACGTGTCCGATCGGCGTCGAGGGGATCGTCGATAAAGCGCCGGCGGCGATTGCGATTGCCGTGTGCGCGCAGTTGCTGCGGTTGAGGACGCAGCGGGCTACCGCGGCACCGGTTGACGGGCAGGTGCGGATTCGCGACGCGGATGTTAGCGAGCGGGCCGTCGTGCCGGCCACGGCGTAAAGCAGGGCACCGTTACGGCAAGACCACGGCACAGTAGCGGCACGATGACGGCGCAAGGAGTTTGCGAGAGCGTTCGATGAGGCCGGCGTTTATGCGCCGGCCTCATCGCTTTTTTGCGGCGGCGTTTTCGCCTGGGCTGTAGCGCGGCCTTTCGTCTCGGCTTCCGTGCGTGCTTCTGTCCGCACTTCCGTCGCCACGGCCGTGCGCACCCTCGGCGACCCCGGCTTCGCGCGCGGCATTTTCCGAGCGACCAGTTCATCCGATACCCCGGACATCAACGTTCTCAGCCAGCCGACGTCGCTCGGCCGATCCGGCTGCGGATGCCAGAGCTGATAGCACCGGATGCGCGGAAACGCGATCGGCACCTCGACGACCGCGAGCGGCAGCATGCTCGCGTAGTGCATCGCGAAGCGGCGCGTCGTCGTGAAGATCAGGTCCGATTGCAGCAGCGTTTGCGGCACGAGCCCGAAGTAGGGCAGCGTCGCGACGATGCGCCGCTCGGCGCGTGCTCGCGCGAAGCCGGTGTCGATCGCGCCGCCGCGCGCGCCGCTATACGGCGTCGGCGCGAGATGCGGCGCGGCCAGATACGCTTCGCGCGTGAGCGGCGCGCGCGTCAACGGATGATCGGCGCGCATCATGCACACGACGGTATCGGCGAACAGGTCGCTGCGCTCGAAGCGCGGATCGGGCTTCGGCCAGTTGCCGATCACGAGATCGAGTTCGCCGGCGTCGAGCGCGGCCGCATGATCGAGCAGCGGTCCCAGCGATTCGATTTCGAGCCGCGCGTGCGGGGCCGCTTCGCGAAACCGCGCGATCACGGTCGGCATGAAGAAGTCGTTCAGATAATCGGGCGCGGCGACGCGAAAGGTGCGGCGCGAGCGGCCCGGATCGAAGTCGCCGTGCGGCGTGGCGACGAAATCGACATCGCGCAGCACGCGTTGCGCGGCCGCGAGCAGCGACTCCCCGTATTCGGTCGGCACCATGCCCGACTTGCCGCGCACCAGAATCGGATCGCCGAGCGTTTCGCGCAGCTTGCGCAGCGCGGTGCTGATCGCGGGCTGGGTCTGGTTCAGACGCTGCGCGGTCTGCGTGACGCTGCGCTCGACGAGCAGCGTGCGCAGCACGCGCACGAGCCAGATATCGAGTGAGGCGGCGGCGGTGTCGTCCATGATGAAAGCGTGGCGCGGGCGGTCCGGGGCGGCGTGAAGCATGATGCGAGGACCGTCCGCCGCGCGGCGCGTGCGTGAATGCGAAGGTTATAACCTTAGGCCCGTTTGCGGGTGAGCGGCATAGCGGGCGCGGTATGGCGGGCATCAGCGCGGCGGGTTGCCGTGGTGGCTTCGCGGGAGCGGAGGCAGGCAGCGCAGCCGCGATGCCGCGACGCCGGCGGGAAAGCGGAAAGCCGGCACTCGAACCGCCCACCGCGTGCAACGCGACTCACCCCATGCCGCCCGCCGGCCGCGCACATGCGTTCATGCCGGCTCATAGGCACACTCGTGCTCGTCTACGTCTTCTCGACCGGCTTGTCCGGCAGCCCCCACGGCAGCGAACTGATCCGCTTCACCTCGCGCGACTCGAGCCAGTTCGGCGTGCGTGCGCAGTACAGCACCATCGGCAGCGCGTCCTCGCCCCAGAACAACTGATCGTTCAGACGAAACGTCGGCACGCCGTACACGCCGAGGCTGATCGCGTCGGCGGTATTGCGCTGCAACTGCGCCTTCGCGGCCTCGCTCCGGATCAGTTCGGGGCCGTCCGGCTGGCCGACGCGTGCGCATAGTTCGGCGAAGGCTTCGTCGCTCGACGGATCGCGTCCCTCGCGCCAGATGAAGCGGAAAATCTCGCGCACGAACTGGACGTCGCCGTTCGCGGCCGTGGCGAGCAGCAGCGGTTTCATCGAATCGAAGGGATGCGCGGGCGGCATCCTGTACGGAATGCCGAGCTGTTCCGCGCGAAACAGCGCGTGCCGGTACATGAACGTGCGCTTGGCGGGCACGCTGTACGCCGAGCGCTGGCCCCAGTGGCGATACAGATCGTTCAGCACGACCGGCGTGAACGCGAAGTCGAAGCCGGGCCATTTGTCGTGTTGCTCGAGCAACAGGTAGGTGAACGGCGAGACGAAATCGTAGAACCACAGCGGCTGTTGGGCGTCGATGCCAACGGTCATAAATGTCTCCCGGGTACCTGCTTCAGGACGGCGCGGACGGTGCGTCTGCTATTCCGTCGAAATCGTAACGATCTTACGCGGTGCGGCCCGCGCTTGCACCGGTCGATATCCCCTGGTGCAAGCGGGGCGCCGGTTTGCGCGGCTGCGTGCGGTGAACGAGGGGCAAGCCGCGCTGGTGCGAAAGGCATTCGAGGCGCGGGTGGCGCCGGCCTGCCGTGTGTTCAGTCTTTAAGGTCGCCGTCCGCTTCGCCGCTGCCGCGCGGATCTGCGCCGCTCTCCGCGTTCTGGCTCGTGCGGCCGCTGGTGTCGCCGCTGGTGTCGCCGTTTGCGGCACGGCTTGCGCGCTCGTCCGCGGCAACCGTCGGTCCCGTCGCCGGCTCCGTCGCGGCTTGCGCTGTCCGGCCGTCCGCTTCATCCGCGTCGTCTGCTTCGTCCAGCACGCCTTGCGTGTCGCGGCTCGCCATGAGCCGCCGCCGCACGAAGCCGATGTGCTCGCGCAGCACGTAGAACTGGTCCGCGTAGGCGAGCGGCATTTTCATGCCGTTGACCGAGTCCTCGATCGTGTCGAGCCGCTCGATCAGCGAGGTGCGCTCGGCGGCCGAATGCTCGCTGAGCGCGCTGCGCTCGATCGCGATCAGCGAGCCGTACCAGCGATAGATGCGCGACTTGACCCGCCATGCGTAAAGCCCCGGCACGACGCGCAGCGCCGGCACGAGCAGCACGATCAGCGGCACCACGACCACGAGCAGCCGGTCGGCGAGGCTTGCGATCCAGAACGGCAGCGTCCGGTACAGGAAGCTCTTGCCCGACTTGTAGTAGCGCGCGGCGTCGTCGGAGAGCGGGAAGTCGTGCGCGATCGGCGCGGGGAATTCGCCGGCGTGCTGCATGACCGTCGCGTGGCCGTGCACCTCGCGCGCGGCTTCGATCAGCAGATCGGAGAGAGCGGGATGCAGCGAGTCGCGCGCGACGAGCTCGGCGGTCGGCGCGACGATGTTGATCGAGTTCGCCGGCAGGTTTTGGCCGAGGTCCAGCGAACCCATCGGTATCTTCAGCTGGGTCAGATACGGAAAGCGGCGTGTGTACGCGTCGGCCTGCGTGAAATCGTAGAAGCGGATGTTCTGCGTGCGGTAAAGCTTGCCCATCACGGCGGGCTGCGCCGAGTCGCCGGCGAGAAAGGCCGCGTCGATCTTGCCGTCGATCAGCGCGTTGGCGGCTTCGTCGCCCGAGAGCGGCAGCAGCCTGGTCGCCCCGCCCGGCACGATGCCGTTGGCCTTGAGCAGCGCGAGCGCGAGTTCGCGCGTGCCACTGCCTTCGGCGCCGATCGCGAGCCGCTGGCCCTTGAACTCGGAGAGCCACTGCACGGGCGCGCCGCGATAGAAGATCGCGAGCGGCACGTAGGCGACGCTGCCGAGCGACATCAGATCCTTGCCCGCCGTGCCGGGCGTGACGCCGCTCTGCACGAAGCCGACGTCGACGTTCGAATTCGGGTCCGAGAGCCGCTTGAGGTTTTCGAGCGAGCCCTGCGAGTCCAGCACGTTCAGCGTGATGCGGTTGCGCGCGAGGATCGTCTTGTACTTCTGCGCGGCGTTCCAGAACGTGCTGCCGACGGGGCCGGCGCTGATCGTCAGTGTGCTCGGCGGTGCGGGCTGGATGAGCCGCACGGCGGCCCAGATCGCGACGATGGCGAGCAGCACGAGTGGCCCGAACGACACCGCGAGGTCGCGCCACGAGATCGCGACGAAACGGGCGACGAGACGAGGGGGACGGGTGCGGCCGGTGGCTGGCTTCATCGGATCAGGTGGCGGCGGTGGTCGTGAGGGCGAACGTGCGACGGTGTTGCGAAACGGCGAAGCGGTGCGGCATCCGGAGGCCGGAGCGGGCGGGCTGCGGGTCGCCGTCACCACGCGTCGCGCCGATGGTACCTGAGATTCGCGCGACGGCGAAACACGCGGCGCGGCGGTGCGCGGACAAAGGCGTAACAAATCGTGAACTCCACATGCGCTGGATGTGAGCGGCGTCTGAATCGCAATTGAGCCGCAAATCAGCCGCCTGCGGGCCGTCCGCGCATGGCCTCGCCCGTTCACTTTGCATTCCGGCATCCGCTGTCGCCGCGCCACGCCCGCCACTAAACCCTTTGCGCTTCTGTCCCGGCTAGATTAAATTGTGGATCGCTACCGCGAGCCAACGTTTGCGCGGCGCGATCCCGGCATGGCGGACAAGAACCGGGGGCGCCGGCGAATTTCGCGGTTTGCGGGTTCCCGTTCCGGGTCCGCGCGCCGTCCTGACCGGGCGGCACACGACGGACAGGGCGGCAGCCGGCCTCTCTCGCCTCTTGCGCACCGTGTCGTAGCCTTAACCGGTCGTCGCCGAAGCTCGCTTCGCGCCACGCCGGTTGCCCGTAGTCGTAACGAAACCGCTTGAGATGCGGTCCAATGTGAAATCAAGGAGAAGAGAGCTATGAAAACGGTCGGTGTTCTGAAAACGCTGGGTTCGGTGGTGGCAATGGTGGTGGCGTGCAACGTGTACGCTCAGGCAAGCGCTCCGGCAACGGATTCGACCGCGGCCACAGCCGCCAGCGTCAAGGCCGGCAAGCGCGCGAACCACCAGCTCGGCCGCAAGGTGCGTGCCGCGCTCACGAAGACCCAGGGTCTCGACGTGTCGAACATCGCCGTGCGCGCACGCGGCGGCGCGGTGACGCTGACCGGCTCGGTGCCGAGCCAGGGCCAGATCGATGCGGCCGGTACGGCCGCGAAGGGTGTCGCCGGCGTGACGTCGGTCTCGAACAAGCTGACCGTCATGCAGCAGTAAGATGCAGCAGTAAGCGCCACGGCGCACGCGCGGCGGCTCGCAAGGCCGCGCGTCGCCGGGGGCGGATTCGCGGACTGCCGCGAACGATCAACGCAGAACATGGCTCCGGCTCATCGCCGGAGTTTTTTTTCGCCTGCGCCTTTGCCTGCACCCTCGCTTTTGCCCTCGTCGTGACCGGCCGGTTGCCGATTGTGCGGAAGCGTCGCGAGAACCGGGCGACCGGGCTGCCGACCCCGGCGAGCCGCGCGCTCGCGCCGCCGTTCTGGCAGCGTTCCGGATTGGTGCGCTGCGACACAGTGCTGACGCACGCCGAGGCGTACTGTGACGTCTGGAACGGGAGCCGACGTCATGAAAACCACGCTGTTTCGCTATATCGATCTGCCGATCGGCGATCGGGCCGCTTTCGAGCTCGTGTGCGCGCGCCATGGCTTCGCACCCGCGCATTTCGACATCAGCGCCAGCGTGAGCGCGGACGAGCCCGCGCCCGAGCGTCTCGTCACCGTGCGGCGCGGCGGCTGGGCGCAGTCGTATCCCGATCGTCACGGGCAGTGGATCAGGCAGTTCGACGCCGATCTGACCTGCCGCTATTTCAAGTAGACGCCGCGCCGGCGCTCGGCGTCAGGACAGCACGAGCCTGACGCCGACCAGCGTCAGCGTGGCCGCCAGCAGATTGCGCAGCAGCGCATCCGGCGCCCGCGACGACAGATAGCTGCCGATCGCGATCCCCGGCAGCGAACCCACCAGCAGCGACAGCAGCATCGACCAGTCGACCGAGCCGAGCAGCCAATGGCCCGCGCCCGCGAGCAGCGTCAGCGGCACCGCGTGCGCGATGTCCGAGCCGACGATGCGCGTGGTCGGCAGCAGCGGATACAGCAGCAGCAACACCGTCACGCCGATCGCGCCTGCGCCGACCGAGGTCAGCGACACCAGCACGCCGAGAACCGCGCCCGTGAGCATCGTCAGCGCGAGCGTGCGCCCCTGGCTCGGGGCGCGCTGCTTGCGTGCCCCGAGTGCCGCGAGCTGCGGGCGGAACACGAGCGCGATCGCCGTGATCAGTAGCGCCGTGCCGAGCACGACCTGAATCAGCCGGCTCGCGCCGGGCGTGTCCATGCCGTGCCGATGCAGCAGGATCAGCGTGACCGTGGCCGCCGGCACGCTGCCGGCGGCGAGGCGCAGCGTGATCTGCCAGTCGACGGAGCCCTTCAGTCCGTGCACGAGCGTGCCGGTTGCCTTGGTGGCGGCCGCGTAAAGCAGGTCGGTGCCGACGGCGGTGGCCGGATGCACGTTGAACAGCAGGACGAGGATCGGCGTCATCAGCGAGCCGCCGCCGACGCCCGTCAGCCCGACCAGGAAGCCGACGAACAGGCCGGAGAAAGAGTACAGCAGATCGATGTGGGGAAGTGCCATTGAACGGACAGCTGACTGATCGGTGGTGAAGGGTTGGGCGGCAAGGCCG